>JBEKLQ010000016.1:0-53508 GCA_050010115.1 Acidimicrobiales bacterium
GCGCATCCGGAGCAGCAAGAGCTCGTAGCTCTGCCCCGTCCCGTAGATGCCCACGTTCGACAGCGAGCCGGCAGGCAACAGGCCCCGGAGCGCGTCCAGGCAGGCGGCCCGCACCGCCTGGCGATGAGCCAGCGGCGACACACCCGCTGGCGCGGGCGAGCGCTGTTGGACGAACGCCTGCAGCGCGGGAAGCAACTCGCCGTAGGTATCGAACATGCGATCCATCTCCCCGACGTAGCGGGCGCCGAACGGGGAATCGAGGATCGCCGGCTCGCGGGCGTACCGGTAGTGACCCGAATCGAGGCGTACGTCGTAGGGGATGTAACGGGTGGACTGCTCGAGGTACGACATCAGCCTGCCGCGCTCGAGCACTTTTGTGAGCAGGTTCGAAGCTTGCTCGCAAGCGAGGTGGACACCGCCGAGCTGGGCCACGGAGTCGTCGCCGTACTCACTGAAGATCCGCTCGTACAGCTGCTCGGCGCGTCGCAACCCCACCGTGGCGTCGAGCGTCGTGTCGCCCGTCACATCGAGCTCGTCCACGAACTCGTCGAGGAACAACCGCCTGAGGCTCTTCGGCGAGCGCGAGTACCGGGCGAACAGGGCCCCCTTCACGACCTCGGGAAGGTTGATCAGGGCGAACACGGGCCCGTCGAGGTTGGTGAAGTAGCGCGAGAGAAGGGTTTGCTCCTCCTCCGTGAACGAGTCGGGTGTCGAGCTCGACATAGCCCAGATGAATCTAGGAGGCGCCGGCACTCACGGCGTGGATGGTCCCGTCCGGCTCCTCCACGGTGACTACGGACGACGCCGCCACGACGCCTCGCAGGAGTCGTTTGGCCGCAGCTGCCGCCGACGAGCGCACCGATTCGCCCGGTGCGACGACAGCGAGCTGCCGCAGGAGGTCGATCACCTGCTTCATGTTGCGCACGAAGTCGCCCCCGGTCATGACCTGACGCGCGTACCGGTCTCGTCCGCTCGCGGAAGCACTCGAGCCCGGCTGGAGCACCCGCCGGAGATCGCGTCCGCGCGCCCAGTCCCGCGCCAGCAGCGAGAAACCCGCATCCACTCCCCTCGTCACCGGCAACCCCCGGGCACGCTCCGACTCGGCCAGGTCTTCCGAGAGCGCTGCGATCGCCTCGATCGTCGCGGCGACCGCGCCAGGGGGTGGCTCCAGCGCACCCTCTCGCTCTCGACGAGCCTCGTAGCAGAAGGAGGAGGCGACGGCAGCCAGGCCAGCCGGGTCGAGGCCCTTCAGCAACCCGGCCCGGAGCGTCTCGGCGATCAGCAGGTCAGCCTCGTGGTAGAGGCCGGCAAGCGTCTCCCCCGCCGGGGTCACCGACCAGCCGCGCAGGTACCCCCGCGACGAGAGGATCTCGATCACGGCATCGAGCTGGTGCCCGAGGTCCTCCTCGGAGAGGTACTGGGCGAATGAGGAGGTCACGACGCGGTAGGCCTCGGCTCGGTCGAAGCGTCTCACCAAGCTCACGGCCAGGTTGTAGGTCGGCCGGAACGACGACGTGAGCGCTCGCCCGGGTGCGCCGGCGAGCCGTGCCACGTCGTCGAAGCGATGGAACTGCGACGCGAGCACGATGGCGTAGCCGACCTCGTCGATCCCTCGCCGGCCCGCCCGGCCGGTGAGCTGCGTGTACTCCCCCGGCGTGAGCTCGGCGTGACCAGCACCGCTGTACTTGGTCAGGTCCTCGATCACGACGGAGCGAGCGGGCATGTTGATGCCGAGGGCGAGGGTTTCTGTGGCGAAGACGACCTTCACGAGGGCATCGCTGAAGCAGGCCTCCACCGCTTCCCGGAAAGGAGGCACCATGCCGGCGTGGTGCGAGGCGATCCCGGCTTCGAGGGCCGCCACGAAGCGACCGTACCCCAGCACCGCGAGGTCGTCGTCCGAGAGCGCTTCGACATGCGCCTCGGCGATCTCGCGCACCTTCGCCCGCTCCTCGGGCGAAGTGAGACGCAGGCCGTCATCGAGGCAGTAGCGCACCGCCTCGTCGCACCCGGCCCGGGAGAACACGAAGTAGATGGCCGGTAGCAGCTCCGCCTCGTAGAGGCGCTCGACGACCTCAGCCTGTCTCGGGCGGTACGCACGGCCCCGGCGGCCATACGGGCCGCCTGGTGGCGCCTGGGGCCGTGTCCGGGGCCTCCGGCTCGTCACTCCGTGGCGCGGGAGCATGTCGTCGAGCTCGATCGCCTGCGGGTTCGGCCGGCCGCGCACGAAGGTGGGCAGCAGGTGGATGCGCTCGCTCGTCCGGTCACCGATGGCGAACAGGTTGTGCAGCTCGACCGGACGATGGTCCTCAGTGACGATTGTGGTCTCACCTCGCACGTGGCCGATCCACGCTGCCAGCTCCCGTGCGTTGGACACGGTGGCTGACAGGCAGACGAGGGCGACGTCGCTCGGGGCGCCGAGGATGACCTCTTCCCAGACGCCGCCGCGGTAGCGATCCTCGAGGAAGTGCACCTCGTCGAGCACGATATAGCCGAGGGAGGACAGGCTCGTCTTCTCGGAGTGGATCATGTTGCGGAGAACCTCTGTCGTCATGACGACGATTCGAGCCTCGCCGTTGATCGAGTTGTCGCCCGTGAGGAGCCCCACCTGGTCGGCGCCATGGACCTTGCGCAGGTCCGAGAACTTCTGGTTCGAGAGCGCCTTCAGCGGGGTCGTGTAGTACGCCTTCACGCCGCGCCGCAGCGCGAGGTGGACGGCGTACTCCGCCACGACCGTCTTGCCGGCACCGGTCGGCGCCGAGACGAGGACGGATCGGCCGGCGTCGAGGGCGTCGAGCGCCTCGACCTGGAAGCGGTCGAGCGTGTAGCTGCGCCCGGCGAGGAAGCTCGAACGGGCGTCAGGGTCGCGCCGGCTCGGCCTCACTTGCCGAGGAGCTTGCCGATGACGATCGCGCCTTCGTAGAAGATCGTGAGCGGCACCACGAGGGCCATCATCGAGAACGGATCCGAGCTGGGCGTGACGAATGCCGAGAAGATGACGATGGCGAGGAACGCGTAGCGCCTCACACGCTTGAGCGATGCGGTCGTGATCGCCCCGGCCAGCTCCAGGCCGACGAGCACGGCGGGGAATTCGAAGGCGGCGCCGAAGATGACGATGAGAATGCAGATCAAGTCGATGTAGCTCTGGATCGACACCTGGCTGGCGATGTGTGGACCGCTCTGTTGCAGGAGCCAGGTGAGGCCCTTCGGGTAGATGACGTAAGCGGTCATGCCGCCGAGCGCGAACAGGACCACGGTGGCTACGACGAATGGCAGGGCATAGCGACGCTCGTTGGCCTTGAGGCCTGGCGTCACGAACTTCCAGAGCTGCCACAAGATCACCGGGAGCCCGAGCACCAGCCCCCCATAGGCGCAGACGTTGAGCCGGGTCGTGAACCCCTGCAGCGGTGCCAGGACGGTCAAGAAGCAGTTGGCGCCGGCGTGCGCCCGGTTCCGGCAGGCCACCTGGTACGGGTGCTCGAGGAACGTCAGCACCTGGTCGTAGAACAGGTAGCACACGATGGCGCCACCGACGAAGGCCGACAGACAGTAGATGAGCCTGCGGCGCAGCTCCGTCAGGTGCTCGAGCAGGGTCATCGCGTCCGGTGAGGGGCGCTCCGACGAGTTCTTACGCAAGGTCCTAGCCACGGTTCACCACGTGGGGTTCTGCGCCTGGCCCTTGGCCCCGGCGCTCAGTTCCAGCTCGGCTCGTCGAAGGTGAGCGGGGCTTCGACGGACAACAGGCCGGACGCTGCGGAGGACGGCACTGGTGCCAGTATCGATCCGCTCGCGTACCCTGGTCCGGGCGCGCCGACGATCTGCCACCCCGCAGGGAGCTCCGAGTGCTCCGGTATCGCCTCTCGAGCCGAGCTCTGCCAGTCGGCACGAGGGAATGATGCGCCGCTGCCTGCATCGGTTGCGAGCCGGGACCCTGGACGTGCCGCACCGGTGAGGGTGTCCCTGAAGAGGTCCTCGGTGCTCACTACGCCCGAGCCTGCGGCGGCCGTACCGGTGGCGACGGCGTCGCCTCCCGCCTCTCCCGTGCCGGTGGCGGTCATCATGCTCGTGAGGTACCCGGTGATCCCGCCGCTTGGGAGCGTCGGAATCTTGGGGAGGTCGAGGTCCGGAATGGCGCTGCGGACTTCAGCCTCGAGGCGCTCCCGCAGCTGGGTCAGCTGGCGCCAGGCAGCACCGGCTTGCCGGGCGGCTTTGGGGAGCCGCTCGGGTCCGAGGACGATGACCGCCGCAAGGAGGATGAACAACAGCTTGACGGGGTCCAGACCACCCATGGGCTGCAGGTTATCGGGCCGTTCCGGGGCCGGGTTCGAAGCCCGGCCCGCAGCCGTGGTTATGGGGTGTCCAACACGGGATGCCCGTGGCGCCAGACGATGAGGAACACCCTGCCGATGATTGTCGAACCCGAGATCGGACCCCATATCCGACTGTCGAGCGAGTCGGTCCGGTTGTCCCCCATCAAGAAGTACTCGCCCGGCGGGATCTTCTGCCTTGTGATCGGGATCCCCAAGGCTGTGCCCGGGGCCAACCATGGCTCGCTCAGCGGCTGGCCGTTGATGTACACCGTCTTGCCCTCCGACCATATCGTCTCGCCGGGGAGGCCGATGATTCGTTTCACGAGGTCTTCGTTGAACGGCGGCGCGAGGTCGCGCTTCGGATGTTTGAACACGACGATGTCTCCGCGCTGGAGGCTGAAGCCGGTCTTCTGCACGAGGATCCGGTCGCCGACCTGCAGCGTCGGCTCCATCGACCCGCTCGGCACGTAGAAGGTCTGGACGACGAAGGCGCGAAGGAGGACCGAGGCAGCGGCTGCGATGACGATGACGACGAGCCAGCCGACAGCCCAATGGTGTTGTGGCTTCCCGCCCACGGCCGCAGCCGCGTGGCCGGCGGGGCTCTGCTCGGCCGCGATCTCGGTTGCTCCCGTCGGCGTGCTCATCGGAGATGGAAGGCGGGACTTCCGTTCCGCCAGATGATCAGGAAGACCTTGCCGATGATGTAGGACCGAGGCAGGGGGCCCCAGTCGCGGCTGTCATAGGACTCGTCCCGGTTGTCGCCCATCATGAAGTAGTAGCCCGGCGGGATCTTCTTCTGCCGGATGGACTGGCCGAGGATGGTCCCCTTCGGCAACCACGGCTCGCTCAACGGCTTGCCGTTGATGTAGACGGTGCTGCCCTTCGAGGAAATCGTGTCGCCGGGCAGGCCGATCACTCGTTTGACGAGGTCCTCGTCGCTCGGGTCGTCGGTGTCGTGCGGCGGGCGACGGAAGACGACGATGGAGCCCCGGTCGATCGTGTACCCGACTTTCAGGACCAGTATCCGGTCGCCGACCAGCAGGTTGGGGATCATCGAGCCGGTCGGCACATAGAACGTCTGCACGACGAACAGCCGCAGCCCGAAGGCGAAGCCGCCGGCCACCACGAGGATGAGGAACCAGCTGAGTACCCAGTGGTACGACCGGCGCCGGTAGTGGAGCGCCCGGCCGGAGCGCGTCGGTGCTGGCTCCGGCTCGCTCAGCGGCGGCCGGTCGACGCCGGCCGGATGTGGGATCGTCACACGTGCCGGCAGAACGGGGTCGTCAGTCCCGAGATCCACTGGGGCGTCGTCGACCTCGGGAAGACCATCTCTCATTCTCGCCGACGTTAGTTGGCGGGCGCACCCGGCTCAGATCGCCTCGATCAGACGCTCCACACGCTCGTCATGAGAACGGAATGGATCTTTCAACAGCACCGTCCGTTGAGTCTGGTCGTTCAGCTTGAGATGAACCCAGTCCACCGTGAAGTCGCGACGTCGCTCCTTGGCTCGGCGGATGAATTCACCCCGCAACCTGGCCCGCGTCGTCTCGGGCGGGCGCTCCATCGCCGTGGCGATCACCTCATCGGTCACGATCCGCTCCGCTCCGCCCTGCCGCTGGAGCAGGTAGTAGATACCCCGGCGGCGGTCGACGTCGTGATACTGGAGATCGAGCAGGGCCACTCGGGGGTGGCCGAGCGGAAGCTGGTGACGCTCCTTGAACGCCTCGACAAGACGATGCTTCATGACCCAGTCGCACTCCCGGTCGAGCGAGAGCGGGTCCTTCTCGATCCCTTCCACGCAGTGGCGCCACATCTCGAGTGCCTTGTGCTCGAGCGGCGGGAGCCCGCGCTGCTCATCGAAGCGGATCGCCCGCCCCAAGTACTCCTTCTGGATGTCGAGCGCGCTGGCTTCGCGACCGTTCGCGAGCCTCACCAGGCGCCTGCAGGTGATGTCATGGCTGATCTCGCGAATCGCACGAATGGGATCCTCAAGCGTGAGATCACGAAGGACCACACCGGGCTCCTCCAGCATCCGCAGCAGGATCGACGTCGCCCCGACCTTCAAGAACGTGGCGTACTCGCTCATGTTCGAGTCACCGACGATGACGTGCAAGCGGCGGAAGCGCTCTGCGTCGGCGTGCGGCTCGTCCCTCGTGTTGATGATCGGGCGGCTGCGGGTCGTGGCCGACGAGACGCCCTCCCAGATGTGCTCGGCCCGCTGCGACAGACAGAACATCGCCCCTCGCGCTGTCTGGAGCACCTTGCCGGCACCGGCGTAGATCTGGCGGCTGACGAAGAACGGGATGAGCACCTGGGCGTAGTGGGAGAAGTCGTCCCGCCGGCTGGTCAGGTAGTTCTCATGACAGCCGTAGGAGTTCCCGGCGGAGTCGGTGTTGTTCTTGAAGAGATAGACGACGCCGCGGATGCCCTCGTCACGCAGTCGTGCCTCGGCAGAGCGTACGAGTCCCTCGAGGATGCGCTCACCGGCCTTGTCGTGGGCGACCAGATCCTCGATCGAGTCGCACTCCGGCGTGGCGTACTCAGGGTGGCTGCCCACATCGAGATACAGGCGTGCGCCGTTCTCCAGGAAGACATTGGAAGAGCGCCCCCAGCTCACGACCCTTCTGAAGAGGTACCTCGCCACCTCGTCCGGGCTGAGGCGCCGCTGGCCACGAAGGGTGCACGTCACTCCGTACTCGTTCTCGAGCCCGAAGATCCTGCGCTCCATGGTGGCCACCGTAGTGGCATGTGCCCGCGAACCGGCACCCTTCGGGTAAGTCCTATGAACGCCAGCCCGGCAGTAGCCTTGACGCGGTGCCTTCAATGGGCCGTATGTCTCATCTCACGACCGTCCTGGGGTCGTTCCACGGTCGGGTTCTTGCTGCACGCCTAGGGGCTGAAGGCGTCCTGGTAGTCCTGCGAGGTGCCACGGACGGCCCCTACCCCATCCAGGGGACGGTGGACGTCCTCGTGCCGGCGGATCAGCTCAAATTCGCGCGCGAGATCCTGCTGGCCGATGCCGTCGATGACGCCTTCGGGGGGCTGGACCTCGCCGAACTGACGCTGGACGGCTTGCCGGACGACTCGGCGACGTCAACGATGACTTCGCAGGACGGCTCGGACGGCGATCGCTCTCCCGAGGGGACCAACCGGTCGGAGGCCTTCGCCCTTCAAGCCGCGCCGCACGCCCGTCAACGGCATCAGGCTCGCATCCATGGCGCGGCTGCCATGTTGGTGGTGGTCGTGGTGCTGGTGCTCGCCGTGGTGGGTGTCATGGCTGCGGCCGTGCACTAGCCCTTCCGGCGAGGGCGGCTACTCGCCGTCGACTCCCGGCACCGCCGGAGGCTCCGGCTCGCCGGCCTGCGGCTGCCCGTGCTCCGGCTCGCTCCTGGCATCTGCGGCACCCTCAGCCGGCTCGGCTCGGCCGCTCCCAGCCAGCTCGCTGTCGCCGTCCTCACCGGTGCCGTCGGTTGCACCTGTGTCGGTCGCCAGCGGCGCAGCCATCATCTCGGCCAAGTCCTCGTTGGTCAGGCGCCGGAAGGCGCGCCGCTCGCTCCCCTTCTCGAGCACCGCTGCCTCGAGGTCGCTCGGCGCGAGCAGGCGATCCGGTCCGGCGAGAGCGGCGACGCAGTTGCGTACCGCCTCGTCGAGCGGCCAGCCTCGGCGAAAGGACACTGTCAGCCGCTCGATGATGGTGTCGGAGTCTCCCCCGAGCACGGTGAAATCCTCCTCGTCCACGACGGTTCCGTCATAGGCGAGGTGGTACAGCTGGTGGTTGTCCCCGAGCGGGTCGAGTTCGGCGACGAGGATCTCGACCTCGAGCGGCTTCATCTCGTGGGTGAACACCTGCCCGAGGAACTGCGCGTACAGGTTGGCGAGCGAGCGGGCGTCCACATCCTCCCGGGAGTACGCGAAGCCCTTCGTGTCTGCGTGCCGCACGCCCGCGACCCGGAGCTGGTCGAACTCGTTGTAGCGCCCCGCCCCAGCGAAGGCGACCCGGTCGTAGATCTCGCTGATCTTGTGCAGCGTGCGCGAGGGGTTCTCGGCGACGATCAGGACGCCGGAGCCGTACATGGCGGCGACGAGCGACCTTCCCCGGGCGATTCCCTTCTGGGCGTACTCCGCCCGGTCTTTCATGACCTGCTCGGGAGCCACGTAGTACGGCATCGTCATGACTGGTCACCGGTCCTGGCGCCTCGGAGCGACTCGAGCAGCACCGCGAAGCGCTCGGCCACCTCGTCGTCCAAAAGTCTCCTGTAGCCGGCCTCGTCGACCACCGACACGACCGGATAGATCCCGCGGAGCGGATCGGGCCCACCGGTGGCCGAGTCCTCGTCAGCAGCCTGATACAGGGCCTTCACGGCGAGCTCGACGGCTTCGTCGACAACAAGGTCGTCGCGATAGCCGAGCTTGATCGTCGTGCGTGCATCGCGGCCACCGGATCCGGTGGCCTGGTACTCGAGCTCCTCGTAGCGTCCGCCGGCGATGTCGAACGAGAAGATCCGGCCGAGCTTGCGTCGTACGTCGAAGCCGGCGAACAAGGGCAGGACCCCGAGGCCCTCCATCGCCATCGGCAGGTTTGCCCGGACCATCTGGGCCAGCTGGTTTGCCTTCCCCTCCAGGCTGAGCGTGGTCCCTTCGACCTTCTCGTAGTGCTCGAGCTGGGTCTGGAACAGCCGGACCATCTCGATCGCCGGCCCGGCGGCACCGGCGATCGCCACAGCCGAATACCGATCGGCTGGGAACACCTTCTCGATCCCCCGATGGGCGATCGCGTGACCCTCAGTGGCCCGGCGGTCACCCGCGACGACCACGCCACCGGCGAACCGCAGCGCCACGATCGTGGTGCCGTGCGGCACTCCAGAGCGCGTCGGCAGGTCGCCGCTTCGGGGCCCTGCCGAGGGGTTCACTCCGGAGACCGGCAGGCCGCGAGGCTGCAGGTTGCCGGCCGTGGGCGCCGACCGGCGGAGGAGATCGATGAAACTAGGACCGGGATCGTCCCCGGTCGGGAAGAAGGGCAAGCTCATTGCGCCGAAGGCTATCGCCCCGGCCTCACTGGCCACCCTTTTGCACGTAGTTGCGAACGAACTCCTCGGCGTTGTCCTCGAGCACTTCGTCGATCTCGTCGAGAAGGTCGTCGATCTCGGCTTTCAGACGCTCGCCGCGCTCGGTGGAAGCGGGGGCCTCCTCCTCCTCCACGACACCCTCGCGACTCTGGGCCGGCCGGCGCTTCTGCTCTCGTTCAGCCATAAGACAACTCTCGTTCAACCATAGGGAAAATCCGCCTCCTAGGACCCCAACCGTCTCAACAGCTCGGCTGGGCTCTCGCACTCCTGGAACAGAGTATCGACATGCCGTGCTGTTCCTCTGAGCGGCTCCATCATCGGCACCCGACGCAAGGAGTCCTCTCCGACGTCGAAGACGACCGAGTCCCAGTTGGCGGCAACGACGCTCGAAGCGAACCTCGACAGACAGCGACCACGGAAGTATGCCCGAGTCGTGTCCGGTGGTTCGGTCACCGCTCGCTCGACGTCCCCGGGGTCTACGAGCCGCTCCATCTCCAGCCGGGCGAACAGCGACTTCGACGGGCGGAGGTCGTGGTACTGGAGGTCGAGCGCAGCCAAGCGGCGGTCCTGCCAGTCAAGACCGTGCCGGTCGCGATAACCCTGGATGATGCGTCGCTTGGCCACCCAGTCGAGCTCGTTGGCCAGCGACTCGGGTTCGGTCTCCAGGCCGTGGAGCACGTGCTCCCAACGATCAAGCACCATCCTGGCCGCTTCAGGATCGTCCCCGAGGCACTCCAGCCCGCGTTCGTCGGCATATTTCCTCGCCAGCCCGTGGAGCTCCCACTGCAACTCCACCGCCGTCATCCGTTCGCCTGAGCTCAAGGTGAGCAGGACGCCGAGATCGGGATCCCGGGACACCGCCCGGATCGAGGCGACCGGGTTGGCCAGGCTCAGGTCCCTCCCGGCGTGGAAGTCGTCCTCGATCATGGCCAGTACCAGGGCGGTGGTCCCGACCTTCAGGAAGGTCGCGACTTCCGAGAGATTGGCGTCACCGAGGATCACGTGCAGCCTGCGGTACTTCTGCGGGTCGGCGTGAGGCTCGTCCCTCGTGTTCACGATCGGCCGCTTCAGCGTCGTCTCGAGCCCGACCTCCTCTTCGAAGAAGTCCGCCCGCTGGCTGATCTGGAACTGAGCCGCCGAATCCGGGTCGCCACCTTCCTGCCCGACTTTCCCGGAGCCGCAGAATACCTGCCGGGTCACGAGGTGAGGCGTGATCCGCTGCACGATCCTCGCGAACGGCACCGCCCGGTCCACGAGGTAGTTCTCGTGGCAGCCGTACGAGTTGCCCTTGCCGTCGGTGTTGTTCTTGTGGATCAGGATCTCCTCGCCGGGCGGCAGGAGGTGACGAGCAGCGTCCATCGATCTTGTGAGGATGACCTCGCCAGCCCGGTCGTGGCAGACGAGTTGCAGAGGAGTGGAGCACTCCGGCGTCGAGTACTCAGGGTGGGCATGGTCCACGTAGAACCGGGCGCCGTTAGTGAGCACCGCGTTCACGAGATGCGTCTCCACCTCGGGCGGCATCGATCCCTCTCGTGCGAAGCCCCTCGCGTCGATCTGCGGCGACTCGTCCTCGAAGTCCCAGCCGATCTTGCGCTCGAGGCGGGCGACGTAGGCGTTGATGAGCAAGGAGGACGCGGTTGTGGGGCTCATCTCGCCGTTCGAGACGACGAGGACCCCGTATTCGGTCTCGATACCACACACCTTGGCAATCGCCACGTTCGGACGCTACCCCAACACGATCGCCGGGATGCCGCACATCGTCACATAACTGCCAACGACGGAGGACGTGATTTCACCGGCTTTGCCGACCCCCAAATCGACGAGCCTCCAAGGCCGCTGGGTTGACCGAGCGCCTAGACCTCCGGCGTCACAGGTACTGGCCGGTACCCACTCTCTCGATGGCGCGGCCGCCCTGCTGCTCCTCGCCTTGGCCGATGAGCGTCCGGACGTAGACGATCCGCTCGCCTTTCTTGCCCGAGATCTTCGCCCAGTCGTCTGGGTTCGTCGTGTTGGGCAGGTCCTCGTTCTCCTTGTACTCCTGCTTGATCGAGTCGAGAAGGTCGCTCAACCGGATCCCCCGCCCAGTACCGGCGATGGCGCGCTTGATCGCGAGCTTCTTCGCACGGCGGACGATGTTCTCGATCATGGCGCCTGAGGAGAAGTCCTTGAAGTACAGGACCTCTTTGTCGCCGTTCTGATAGGTCACTTCCAGGAACCGGTTCTCCGGCTCGGACCGATACATCTCACGGACCGTCAGCTCGATCATCGCCTTGACGGCCTTGTCGGCGTCACCCCCACCGTGCACGGTGATGTCGCCTGGGTCGAGTGGCAGGTCAACCGTCAGGTAGCGAGCGAACACCTGCTCAGCCGCTGCCTCGTCGGGCCGCTCGATCTTGATCTTCACGTCGAGGCGCCCGGGGCGCAGGATGGCGGGGTCGATCAAGTCCTCACGGTTCGACGCGCCGATCACGATGACGTTCCGTAGGGTCTCGACACCATCGATCTCAGCGAGAAGCTGCGGTACGACAGTCGATTCCATGTCCGAGCTGATCCCGCTACCGCGCGTCCGGAACAACGAGTCCATCTCGTCGAAGAACACGATGACCGGGACCCCCTCCTCAGCCTTCTCCCGAGCGCGCTGGAATACGAGGCGGATCTGTCGCTCGGTCTCGCCGACGTACTTGTTCAAGAGCTCCGGGCCCTTGATGTTGAGGAAGTAGCTCGTGGACTTCTCGCTGCCGGTCCGCTCGACCACCTTCTTTGCGAGCGAATTCGCCACCGCCTTGGCGATCAGCGTCTTTCCACAGCCCGGCGGTCCGTACAACAAGATGCCCTTCGGAGCCGGGAGGCGGTACTCGGCGAATAGCTCTCGGTGCATGTACGGCAGCTCGACCGCGTCCATGATGGCTTCGATCTGCTCGTCGAGGCCCCCGATGTCGCCGTAGCTGACGTCCGGCACCTCCTCGAGCACGATCTCTTCCATCTCCGGGCGCGGCAACTTCTCGAGCAGCAGCCCGGAGCGCGGATCCATCAGGACCCAGTCCCCGGCGCGCAGTTTCGTGCCGGCGAGGTAGTCGGAGATCTCCGCCACGCGCTCCTCGTCGGCGCGCCCGATGCACAGCGCCCGGCGGCCGTCCTCCAGCACCTCGGAGACGGTGACCACCTCGCCGCCGGACTCGTGGTCTCGCACCATGACGACGTTCAGCGATTCGTTCAACACGACTTCTTGCCCTTTGCGGAGCTCGTCGGTATCGACGTCGGGGTGGAGCGACACCCGCATCTTGCGCCCGCTCGAGAAGACGTCGACCGTGCCGTCGTCGTTGGTCTGCAGGTACGTGCCGTAGGCAGCGGGCGGCTGAGTGAGCTTCTCGACCTCCTCCCGTAAGGCGGCGATTTGCTCCTTGGCCTGTTGCAGTGTGTAAGTGAGCTTCTCGTTCTGCGAGGTCGCGTGGCTCAGCTGGCCCTTGGCCTCGAGCAGTCGCTCCTCGAGGGAGCGCACGCGCTGGGGCGCCTCCTGCAGTCGCCGCCGGAGCTCGGCGATCTCGTCCTCTGCGAGCTCCACACGACTCTTCAGTCCGGCTACGTACTGGTCCTCTGCCGATTCGCTTGTATCGCCCATGGTCGTGGCACCTCCGGCCGCTTCACCACCGTCCTTGCCGGACCCTACACCGGTGCGCGCTCGATCGGCGCGACAACCACGCCGTGGTAGCGCCTGTGAACGCTCTGGCCTGAGCGAGCCTCTTGGTGTGGCCGTCGGCCGTCCGGCACCCGTACACTTGCATTTGCAAACTCCCGAGTAACCGCGCGAGCGAACGGCCCAAGCGTCCGAGAAGGAGAGACCGCGTCCGATGAAGGTGTGGATTGACCAGGACTTGTGCACGGGCGACGGTCTCTGTGAAGAGATTTGCCCGTCGGTCTTCACCCTGCTCGACGACGGACTCGCCTATGTGAAGGAGGCTGACCAGGTGCTCAACAGCCCTGGCGGGTCGAGTCAGCTTGCCGACGTGTCCTCGGAGCTCGAGGACGCCGTCACCGAGGCGGCCGAGGAGTGCCCGGGAGAGTGCATCTTCATCGTCGCCGGAGACTGATCCTCCTCGACGATCTCGGCGACCTCCCGTGTTCCGTGGCGGACTGACCGGTCGAGCAGCCGAGCCGTCGTGATGAACCCGGTGTGCCCGACCATGCGCTGATCCGGGCGCACCGAACGGCCCTCGATGTGCCACGTGCGCCGGAGCACCTCGAACGTCTCTTCGAGTCCGAACGGGCTGGCCGCGAGCGCCGACCGCAGCTCCGCGGTCTGAGTGATCGACGGGAGGTAGGCGCACAGGATCCCGCCCGTCGCCAGCGCACCCTCGGCGTGCGGGACGACCCGCCACGGCTCGGGAAGATCAAGCACTATGCGATCGAGGCCGCGCTCTTCGATCCCCTCGTAAACGTCCCGCTCCAGGACGAGGTATCCGTCAGCGTGGCCGAGGGCTCCCGACACGTTGGCTATGGCGGTCGCCGCGAAGTCGGCCCTGATCTCGTAGCCGACGACCTGGGCGCCGGCGCGCAGCAGCGTCATCGACAGCGCCCCCGAGCCGACACCTGCCTCGAGCACGCGGGCACCGGGGAAGATGTCAGCAGCCAGCAAGATCGCGCCGAGATCCTTCGGGTAGATCACCTGGGCCCCGCGGGGCATGTTGAGCACCACGTCGCTCAACGTGGGGCGGAGGACGAGGTACCGGGCGTTCGAGCGACGGGCGCTGTCACCCATCCGGGCTTCGACCTCGGTTCCTTCTCGAGTCCCGATGAGCGCGTCGTGAGACACGACACCCGAGTGCGACTGGAACGTGCGGCCCGCTCGTAGTCGTATGAGATAGTGCCGACCCTTCCGGTCGACGAGCAGTGCCCGGTCGCCCTCGGCGAACGGAGTTCCGGGCTCTGGCTCCCCGGCTGTCACGCCCCGGCGCGGGTGGCCCGTTCGCGGCCCTTGCCCTTGCCCTTGCCCCGCCCTGACGACGCCGCGGCACGTGCCGCAGGCTCCCGCACATGCGCCCGCTTGCGTTCGGCGCGGATCTGGCGTCGGGCCAGCGCGGCCGCCTGGCGGTCAGCCTCCGCCAGCTTGCGCGCCTTGCGCCCGAACGCGGGAGGAGGGACGCTCGTGACTGTGATGGACTCTCCGACGCGCAGGCGCTCGGTCACCACCCGCTGTGCCGGCGACTTCGACAACCACCGGATCAGCCAGGCGGATACTCCAAGGGCGAGCCAGATGCCGTTGCCCCCGAGGAGCCCGTCACGGATCCCGCGCCGCACGAGGTTGCGCGTCACGCGCTCCAAAATTCCCCTCATGGCAGCTCCGGCGTTCGTGACAGGTCAGATGCGCCGGATCTCGAGAACCGGCGCCTCCTTGCGGCCTCGTCGGCGGCCCAGCAGGTAGACAGCAGCGACGACGATCGCGCCGGCCACGGCGGCCACTCCCAGTGTAGGCGCGGTGGCCTGGGTGGCTGCAGACGTGGCACTGCCACCGAGGTCACGCAGCTTCGACTCGAGGTCGTCCAGCGTGACGCGATCGCTCATTCTGCCTCCGGTCGTGGTGTGCCAGCGGTTGGTGTGCCAGAGCCTCCTGCCCGTCCCGAGCTCGGCGTCCGGAGGAGCCCCGCCGCCGCCGCGCCCAGGAGGATGACACCGGCCACGATGGTGAGGAGGTACGGGAGCCAGCTCAAGCTACCCCCGAAGACTGTGCCGGTCTCGGTCTCGAGCACGCGCAGCACTGCGAGAAGAGTGAAGACGCCGCTGATCCCGAAGAGCAGTGCGGCAGCGGACCCGAACCCGAGCGTCCGCCCGATCGTCTTGAGGGGCCCGACGGTCTCTTGCAGCAGGTACCGCTTCAAGAGATCGAGGAGCTCATTCACCTCGGACATCGCCCCCCCGTCGGGTGCTTTCCGGTCTGACATCTGCGTCAAGCTATCAGTCTCGCGGCGTGATGACGTACGTTGAACTGGCCTTGGCGACGAGGCGGTCGGCCTCGTCACGGACGTCGGCTTCGCAGAAGACGACCCGTTCGCCCCCCGAAATCACCGTGGCGACGCAGGTCAGGACCGAGCCGGTGCGGACGGCTCGGAGGAAGCTCGTCTTCATCTCGACGTTGGCGCACGAGATCCGGCGCGGACCGGTTCCGGCTTCGCGCAGCGAGAAGGTGACGGCAGATGCCCCCATCGCCGAGTCGGCAAAGGCCCCGAGGAGACCGCCCTGCATGATCCCGGCGGTGTTGGCGAACCGCTCGTCGACCGTCATCCGCCAGGTGGTGCGACCGGCCTCTGATTTGTCCACGCACACCATGCCGAGCGTGAGGTCGCAGTTCGGGGGCACTTGCATCGGGCTCACGGGCTCACCGGTCGCAGTGCCGCCTGCGTCACGGCTCCAGCGCCGCTTTGAAGAATGCCCGCAGGTGCTCGAGCCGTCGTTCGAGCTCTGCCGGACCGAGCGGGTCACGCTCGAGCAAGGCTTCGAGGAACGGGACATCGGAGAAGTACGTGAGCAGGGCGCCGTAGGCGGTGAGGACCAGTTGCTCGGGATCATGGGAGCGAAACCGCCCGTCCGCGATCTGCCGTTCGAAGAACGCGATGGCCCGTTCCAGCATGGGCCGTATGGCCACCCCGAGCTCGTGAGCCATACGGCCTCCGCCCTCGAGCGCCTCCCTTCGGACCAAGCGCACGAACTCCGGGCTTTCCGCAAAGAAACGAAAGCCCGCTGTCAGCACTCGGTCCACCTGTTCCCAACCGTCACGCGGCCGGTCGGTCGCCTCCTCGACGCGCAGCAGCCAGTCCGCGAACGTCGCCGCCAAGACCTCGCGATACAGAGCGTCCTTCGAAGGGAAGTGATGGAGCAGGCTCGGCCGGCGAATGCCCACGGCCTCCGCGATCTCGTTCAGTGAGGTCCCGTCATAGCCGCGCTCGGAAAAACAGACCGTCGCCGCCCGCAGGATCGCCTCTCGCGTGGACCCAGGCACTGTCTGGCGAATCTCGGTCTCAAACACCCACCTCACGCTACCAGGCAGCCCGGAAATCTCTACCTACCAGACGGTAGGGAGTTTTGATACGCTTCCGAGGTGCCCAAGGTTCTCCTCGCCCTTCTCGTCGGTTTCGCCATCAGCCAGCTCGCCTTGCTCTGCACGACGATCTTCCTCCACCGGGCGCTCAGTCATAAAGCGCTCACCGTGGCGCCCCCCGTGCGGCTGGCGTTCCGGATCCTGCTGTGGATCACCACGGGCATCCGGCCCCGTGAGTGGGTGGCGGTGCACCGCCGGCATCATGCCTTCACCGACGTACCGGGGGATCCGCATTCGCCCGTGTTGTTGGGTTTCTGGAAGGTGCAGCTGGGCAATGTCTACCTGTACAAGAAGTCAGTCGCCGAGGGCGACGCCACGATGAAGTACGCCAAGGACCTACCTCCCGACCGGTTGGACCGCGTCCTGTTCGACCACGCGTTCATCGGGCTCGGGATCGGTATCGGGATCTTGTGCCTGGTCTTCGGCTGGCAGGTCGGGCTCATGGCCGCTGGTTTCCACACGGTCATCTACCTGTTGTTGAACGCGGCCGTGAACGCCGTCGGGCACACCTACGGGCGCAAGATCTACGAGAACAACGCCCGGAATACCCAGTGGCTGGCGTGGCTCGCTGCCGGGGAGGGCCTTCACAACAACCACCATGCCGCTCCGACGTCTGCCAAGCTGGCCCTGCACCGCGGAGAGATCGATCCGGCCTGGTGGGTGATCCGGCTGCTCCAGCGGTCAGGACAGGCGAAGGTGCGCCTGAGTGGCGTACGGCTCGCGAGCGGCATGGTCGCAGAGCCGGCCGGACCCGAGCACCAGCTCACCTCCGGGTGACGGTGGGCCGCTCGCGGCCGGGCCGAAGCACCCGATTAGGCTCGCCGCTGTGGCCGAACTCGTGAGGGATCCAAAGCTCGAGCAGCGCGGCATCAACATCATTCGGGGCTTTGCTATGGATGCCCCGCAACGGGCGAACTCGGGTCACCCCGGGACGGCTATGGCGCTCGCCCCCCTCGCTCACGTGCTGTTCACCCGGGTGCTCCAGTACGACGCCGCCCGGCCCCACTGGCCGGACCGGGACCGGTTCATCCTGTCGAACGGCCATGCCTCGATCCTCCAGTACTCCATGCTGTACCTCACCGGCTACGGCCTGGAGCTCGAGGACCTGAAGCAGTTCCGCCAGTTCGACTCGTTGACCCCGGGCCATCCGGAGGTGCGCCACCTGGACGGCGTGGAGGTGACGACCGGGCCACTCGGCCAGGGCTTCGCCCAAGGTGTGGGCCTCGCGATCGCCGAGCGGTTCTTGCGCCGCCGGTTCGGACCGGCGGTGTGCGACCACCATGTGTTCGCCTTCTGCGGCGACGGCGATTTGATGGAGGGTGTCAGCCACGAGGCGGCGTCTCTGGCGGGCCACCTCGGCCTCGGGCGCCTCGTGTACGTCTTCGACGACAACCACATCACGATCGACGGAGCCACGGAGCTCTCGACGTATGACGATGTCGGGAAGCGTTTCGAGGCCTACGGGTGGCACGTGGTGCACCTCGGTGAAGTGGCCAACGACCTCGATGCCCTCGAAGGTGGGCTGCGAGCGGGCGTCGCCGAAGCTGACCGGCCGAGTCTCGTCATCCTGCGGAGCCACATCGGCTGGCCCTCTCCCCATCGCACGGACACCAAGGAGGCCCACGGCGAGGTCCTCGGTGTCGACGAGATCCGGGAGACGAAGGCACTGCTTGACCTCCCGCCCGATGAGGACTTCTACTCCCCCGCCGACGTCTTGGAGTACTACCGGGCAGCTGGACGGCGCGGCCGCGAAGCACGGGAGGATTGGGAGCGGCGGCTCGCGCTGCTCAGCGAATCCGAACGGGCTGCCTACGAAGCAGGACTGAACGGCCGGGGTCTGCGGGGATGGGCCTCCACCCTGCCGACGTTCGAAGCCGGCAAGAAGCTTGCGACGCGCAAAGCCCTCAACCAGTGCGTGAACGCAACCGCCCGGGCGCTGCCGGCCCTCGTGGCCGGCTCTGCCGACCTCACGGGTAACACGGGCGTGAAACTGGACTCCGGTGAGCTGCAGTCGAACGCGACGCCCGGCGGCAACCAGATTCACTATGGCATCCGCGAGTTCGGCATGGCATCCGCGATGAACGGCATGGCGCTGCACGGCGGCGTCCTTCCCGTCGGCGGGACGTTCTTCGTGTTCAGCGACTACGCCCGTCCAGCGGTGCGGTTGGCGGCGATCTCTGAAGCCCACGTCGTGTACTTCTTCACCCACGACTCGATCGGCCTCGGCGAGGACGGTCCGACGCACCAGCCGATCGAACAGCTGGCGTCCTTGCGGGCGATGCCGGGGCTCCGGGTCATCCGGCCAGCGGACGGGAACGAGTGCGCGGCAGCCTGGCGCATCGCCGTTGACTCCGACGGACCCACCGCCTTGATCCTCACTCGCCAGGACATCCCCGGCTTGGAGGGGACCGTCGGCCTCGCCCCTTCGGGAGTGGAACGAGGCGCGTACGTGTTGTCCGATCCCAGCGGGGAAGCGGGCGCACCGGAGCTCGACATCGTCCTCGTCGGAACCGGCAGCGAGGTGCAGCACTGTATTGTTGCGGCCGGGTTGCTCGCAGCCGAGGGCGTGCGCGCCCGGGTCGTCTCGTTCCCTTCGTGGGACTTGTTCACCGCCCAGGAGCCGTCCTACCAGGCGAGCGTGTTCCCCCCCGGCATCCCGCGCCTCGGGGTCGAGGCAGCGGCCTCATTCGGCTGGGATCGGTATGTGGATGCCACGGTGACGATCGATCGTTTCGGTGCATCCGCGCCGGGCTCGAGGAACATGGAGGAGTTCGGTTTCACCGGGGACCACGTTGCCGGCAGAGCCCGGGAGCTGCTGGCGGCGAGCAGCCGAGCATGATGCGCGAGTTCGACAACGCCACGAGCCGATGGGCTCTGACAAGGAGGCAGCATGACCAAGCTGCATGACCTCTACGACCTCGGGGGCCAGAGCCCCTGGATCGACAACCTGAAGCGGTCCTACCTGACGTCGGGGCGCCTGAGCGAGCTGATCGACCAGGGCATCCGGGGGCTCACCTCGAACCCGACGATCATGGCGAAGGCGATCGAGGCCGGCTCGGACTACGACGAGCAGTTCGGTGAGTCGATGGACAGCCACGGCGATGTCCTTGAGGCCTACTGGGATTTGGTCGTAACCGACGTCGCCGAGGCCCTCGACCTCTTCGCACCGCTTCACGAGCACAGCCACGGGACCGATGGCTTCGTGTCGATCGAAGTCGCGCCTGACCTGGCACGCGACACCGCAGGAACCATCGACGCTGCCCGTCATCTCCACGAGCGGATCGCTCGCCCGAACGTCCTCGTGAAGATCCCGGCCACCACCGAGGGCCTGCCGGCCGTCCGGCAGATGATCAGTGAGGGGCGCAGCATCAACGTGACCTTGATCTTCTCGATCCGGCGATACGAAGAGGTGATCGAGGCCTACCTCTCCGGTCTCGAGGAGTTCGCAGCCGCTGGCGGTGATCTGTCCTCTGTGGCGTCAGTGGCGTCGTTCTTCGTCAGCCGGGTCGACACCGAGACGGATCGGCGGCTCGGGGCCATCGCCGCAGACGACCCTGACTCGGCGCTCGCCGCCAAGGCGCGGTCACTCCGCGGCACGACCGCGGTGGCACAGGCGTGGCTCGCGTATGAGACCTTCGGCCGGCGTTTCAGCGGCTCGCGGTGGGACGCCCTCGCTGCCAAGGGCGCCCGCGTGCAACGGCCGCTCTGGGCGTCAACGTCCACGAAGAACCCCGAGTACCCGGACCTCGTGTACGTCGACACGCTGATCGCTCCGCACACCGTGAACACGATGCCGGAGGACACCGTCGAGAGGTTCGCCGACCACGGCCAGGTGGCACTCATGGGCGATAAGGAGTTCAGCCGTGCGAGGCTCGTGCTCGAAGGCCTCGAGAGCGTCGGCATCGACTTGGAGGACGTCGCGGAGGTTCTCGAAGACGAAGGCGTGACCTCATTCGCGAAGTCCTTCGACGAGCTGATCGAACGCCTCGAGAACAAGGCAGCCCAGCTAGGCCACCTCGCCTGAGGCGCGGCAGGGGGACCCGGCGTAGCTGATGCCGTCATGTCGCCATGAGTAGTCCGGCGTTGCCGGTGGTGCCCAACGGTGAGCTGCACCTCGTGGACGACGTACCGGCGGCCTTCGTCGACCTCGTGGCCGCCGAGTTCGCTGCCGCGTCCGAGCGGGCTGACGACAGGTTTCGGGTGGCGTTGTCGGGGGGTGAGACCGCCCGCCAGTGCTACGAGCTGCTCGCCCGCACGACCGCGATCGACTGGGCCTCGGTCGATCTCTTCCTCGGCGACGAGCGATGCGTCCCCGCCGATGACCCCGCCTCCAACCAGCGGCTCATCCGGGAGGCGCTGGTAGAGCGCATCGGCAACGCCGCCCGGCTCAACCCGATCATCTGTGATCAGCTGGGTTCCTACGCGGCGCTGCTCGAGTCTCAGCCGCCGCTCGACCTGGTGCACCTCGGCCTCGGGCCAGATGGCCACACGGCCTCGCTGTTCCCCGGCTCGGTGGCCCTCGACGCGCCACTCGGCTCTTTGGTTGTCCGCACCGAGGACCCGTCGGGGCGGAACCCGTTCGAGCGAGCGACGCTCACGTTCGAGGCGATCGCCCGCTCACGGCTTGTCGTGTTCACCGTCGCCGGCTCGTCCAAGCACGAGGCGCTCGCCCGCGTGCTCGCCGGGGAGGACCTGCCCGCTGCCCGGGTGCGTGCCGAGCGGGTCCTGTGGCTGTGCGATCCGGAGGCCCTGGACGGCGCTTCATAACCGAGGCCGCGAGCGGCAGCCGCCGGCTCGGCTGCTCAAGCGCCCGCCGTGGCGGACGCGCCGCTGCCATCAAGTGCAGGAGTCACCGCTGCGAGGCAAAAGGGCCCTAACATTCGCCGCCGTGAAGGAGACCTCGTCAGCGCCGCGACGGCTTCCTGCGCGAGTCCCCGACGTCGTCGTCGAAGCGATCGAGCCGTACGTCGACTGCGGGCGCTTTGCTTGCAAGGCGGTCGTCGGCGATCCCCTCGCGGTCAGCGCCGATGTCTTTGCCCACGGGCACGACGTGGTCCGCGCCGTCGTCCGCTCTCGCCGCCCTGGAACTCGCCTCTGGCGTGAGTCAGCGATGACGCATCTGGGCAACGACCGCTTTGCCGGGACGATCGTGCCGAGCTCCGAAGGCCTGTTGGAGATCGAGGTGGCCGGCGCGATTGATGAGTTGGCGACGTGGACCCGTGATGTGAGGCGCCGTCTAGAAGCCGGCCGCCCCGACTCCTTCGACGGCGAGATCGGCGCGAGGCTGTTGAGTGAAGCAGCAGACGACCTGCAGGCGGCCTCGAACAAGTCAGCCGATCCGGCCAACAAGACGGCGGTGGCGGCGATCCGTGAGCTGGTGGAGCGCGTCACCACGTCCTTCGACCTCGACGCCCTCGTCTCTATCGACGAAGTGAGTGAGGCCCTCGCCGGGCGGCGCATTGGTGGCCATGCGACCGCGGCCGTGCGCTTTACCGCCGCCGTGGCGCCGCCGAAGGCTGCGTTCTCCACCTGGTACGAGTTGTTCCCGCGATCGGCGAGCCTCGATCACCGACGGCCCGGACGGTTGGCGGACGTGATCGACCGGCTCGACTATGTCGCCCAGCTCGGCTTCGACGTGCTCTACCTGCCTCCCATCCACCCCATCGGCATCACGTCCCGGAAGGGCAAGGGCAACACCACCACTGCGGCACCGGGCGATGTCGGCAGCCCGTGGGCCATCGGCGGACCAGCGGGCGGTCATGACGCCGTGGCCCCGGAGCTCGGCACGATGGCCGACTTCGATCGACTCGTGACAGAGGCCAAGCGCTACGGCATCGACATCGCGATGGACCTGGCGTTCCAATGCTCACCCGACCACCCTTGGGTGGGCGAGCACCCCGACTGGTTCCGGCACCGCCCCAATGGGACGATCGCCTGCGCCGAGAACCCGCCGAAGCGCTATGACGACATCTACCCGATCGACTTCCACACGGCCGACCGCGAAGGCTTGTGGCGGGCGCTCCACTCCGTGACGAGGTCGTGGGCCGATCGCGGGGTGCGGATCTTCCGTGTCGACAACCCACACACCAAGCCATTCGCGTTCTGGGAGTGGCTCATCGCCGAGATCAAACGCGACTACCCCGGGACGGTCTTCCTCTGCGAGGCCTTCACGCGGCCAAAGGTGATGCACCGCTTGGCAAAGCTCGGCTTCGACCAGTCGTACACCTACTTCGCGTGGCGCTACCAGAAGTGGGACCTGACCGAGTACTTCGAGGAGCTCGCCCACGGGCCGGGCCAGTCGTACTTCCGTCCGAACGTCTGGCCCAACACGCCGGACATCCTGGCTCGGAGCCTCCAGCACGGCGGCCACGCATCGTTCATCGCTCGCCTCGTCTTAGCCGGCGGGCTTTCCGCCAACTACGGCATCTACGGCCCGGTGTTCGAGCTGATGTGGGACACGCCCGCCGCGCCCGGCAGTGAGGAGTACCTCCACTCTGAGAAGTACGAGGTGCACCACCACGACTGGGACGACCCCCGGAGCCTGCGCGAGCTCGTCGCCCGGGTGAACCTCGCCAGGCGCGCACATCCCGCGCTGCAGCGTGACCGCGGCCTACGGTTCCTCCCGGTGGACAACGAGCAGATCATCGCGTGGCGCAAATGCGACGACTCGGGGCGCGACATCGTGATCGGCGTGGTGAATCTCGATCCAGGCTGGGTGCAGATGGGTTTCGTCGAGGTGGATCTCGCCGATCTCGGGATCGCCCAAGGCGAGACCTTTGACGCCCGCGACGTCCTGACCGGCGCCAACTACCGCTGGCAGGCGGGACGCAACTTTGTGAGACTCGAACCGGACGCAGTCCCCGCTCACCTCCTCGTGCTGGAGCGCGCACCGTGAGCCCGACGTCGAGCAACCCCCTGTTCAACATCGGTGAGGGAGCGGACTGGTACAAGGACGCCATCTTCTACGAGCTTCACGTCCGGGCGTTCGCTGACTCCGACAGTGACGGGCGCGGGGACTTCCGCGGCCTTGCACACCGACTCGACTACCTCCACCAGCTCGGTGTCACGGCGCTGTGGCTCCTGCCCTTCTACCCGTCCCCGCTCCGGGACGACGGCTACGACATCGCCGACTACACGAGCATCCATCCCGACTACGGGACGCTCGCCGACTTCAAGCGGTTCGTCGACGAAGCGCACAAACGCGACATGAGGGTCATCACCGAGCTTGTGCTGAACCACACCTCTGACCAGCACCCGTGGTTCCAGCGCGCCCGGCGCTCGCCCCGACCTAGCAGCTACCGGGACTTCTACGTCTGGAGCGACACGACGGATCTCTACTCCCAGGCGCGGATCATCTTCCGGGACTTCGAGACCTCCAACTGGACCTGGGATCCGGTGGCCGAAGCCTACTACTGGCATCGCTTCTACTCGCACCAACCCGACCTCAACTTCAGCAACCCAGCCGTCCACACCGCAGTCCTCAGAGCAGTCGACTTCTGGCTGCGCCTTGGGGTCGACGGGCTCCGGCTCGACGCCGTCCCGTACCTGTACGAGGAGGACGGCACCGACTGCGAGAACCTCCCGGAGACCCACGCCTTCCTGGCGAAATTACGCCGGCACATTGACGAGCGCTTCCCCGGAAGGATGCTGCTGGCCGAGGCGAACCAGTGGCCCGACGATGCCTGCGCGTACTTCGGGAAGGGCGACGAGTGCCATATGGCGTTCCACTTCCCCCTCATGCCCCGGCTGTTCATGGGCTTGCGGATGGAGGATCGCTTCCCGATCATCGACATCCTGCAGCAGACGCCCGAGATCCCACCGGGGTGCCAATGGGCGGTGTTCCTCCGCAACCACGACGAGCTCACGCTCGAAATGGTGACCGACGAGGAGCGCGACTATATGTACCGCTCGTACGCGAGCGACCCGGCGATGCGCATCAACCTCGGCATCCGGCGCCGGCTCGCCCCGCTGCTGCAGTTCCACCGGCAGAAGATAGAGCTGATGAACGGCCTGTTGATGTCCCTTCCCGGAACGCCGGTGCTCTACTACGGAGACGAGATCGGCATGGGGGACAACGTCTATCTCGGCGACCGCAACAGCGTGCGCACGCCGATGCAGTGGAACGCGGATCGAAATGCCGGGTTCTCGACGGCGAACCCGCAGCGGCTGTTCCTCCCGGTCAACGTCGACCCGCAGTGCCACTACGAGTCCGTGAACGTGGAGGCGCAGTCGGACAACCCCGACTCCTTGCTCCGCTGGGTGCGCCGCCTGATCGCCTTGCGCAAGCGCCACCCGGTCTTCGGACGCGGGCGCATGGAATTCGTGCACTCGGACAACCCGAGGGTGCTCTCGTTCATCCGGGGCGACGGGCACGAGGAGGTGCTCGTGGTCGCGAACCTGTCTCGCTTCGCGCAGTACGTCGAGCTCGACCTCGCCCCGCACCGCGGCGTGACGCCCCGCGAGTTGTTCGGTCAGACGACGTTCCCGATGATCGGCGAACTTCCGTACCTCGTCACCCTCGGCCCCCACTCGTTCTACTGGCTCTCGCTCGGGGACCCGACGTCGGACCAGCACACGGGCGCCCACTCGATACCGAGCCTGCAGACTACGGGACCGTGGTGGAGGCTCACCGAGGACAAGGAGCGACGAAGCTTCGAGGCGCTCCTGCCGGCGATCCTCAGGACCCGGCGCTGGTTCGGTGGCAAAGGTCGGCGGATCGCCCAGGCGACGGTGACCGATCATGTGTCGGTCTCGCTCACAGGAGCTGCGGCGGACCGAGCCGAGCTGCTCCTCGTCAACGTCGAGTACCTCGACGGCGAGCCTGAGCGATACCTGCTGCCGGTGACCCACCTCGACGGCGAAGCGGCGAAAGCGCTCGTCCGCGACCATCCTGAAGGCGTGTTGTGCCTGCTCAGGACACCGGATGGTCCGGCCGGCATCCTGGCGGACGCTCACTACGAGCCCGCCTTCGGCAAGGCCCTCGTCGGTCTGCTCACGGCCCGGCGCCGGCGCGGTGACGACACTGGTCCTCGCCTCGTCGGGTCCAGCGTCCCGTCCACGATGTTCTTGCTGGGCCGCATCCCTACCGGCCCTCGTTCGTTCGCGCGCGTCTCGGCCGCCGAGCAGTCCAACTCGTCGATGATCGTCGGGGACCCGGAGGGGTACAGGTGCATCGTGAAGACGCTGCGGAGAGTCGAGCCTGGAGCTCACCCAGAGGTGGAGGTCGGCCGAGTCCTCGCCTCCGCCGGCGCTACCTCCATCGCCGCCCGCCTCCTCGGAGACCTGGAGATCATCGGCTCGGACGGCTCGTCGACCGTCATCGCTTCGGTCCACGAGTTCGTGCCGCACGAGTCGAACGCCTGGGCGAGCACACTGCGCGCGGCCAGCTCGTTCCTCGAGACATGCGTCCCCCCTTCGTCAGGTGAGGACGTACAGCCGCTGCCGCCGCCACGGCCTGGAGGTTGGTTGGCGGGCGTAGCCGCAGGCAGGATCCCCGAGAGCACCGAGGCGCTGATGTCCGACCAGCTGAGCGCTGCCGACCTGCTCGGGCGACGGACGGCGGAGCTGCACGTGGCGCTCGCGGGAGGCGGGCCCGGAGGCACTGGCGTGACCGATCTCGGCGGCTTTGACTTCGAGCCCGAGCTGGTGACGCCCATGTCCCAGCGCTCGCTCTACCAGTCGATGCGCACGAGCGCCCGCCGGACACTCGTGCTGGCTCGCCAGCGCGCGAGGACGATGTCGCCACGGGATCAGGCGCTCGCGAAGGACATTTGCGATGCCGAGGACGAGATGCTCGGGGCATTCCTCAGGCTGCTCGGGGTGAGACAGTCCAAGCGCATCCACGTGCACGGTGACCTGCACCTCGGGCAGGTGCTGTTCACCGGTCGCGACTACGTCTTTGTCGACTTCGAGGGTGAGCCGGAGCGAGTTCTCGGCGAGCGTCGGATGAAGCGCTCACCCATGCGGGACGTCGCCGGCATGCTCCGGTCGTACCAGTACGCCGCCTACAGCGCGGTCGATGACCTCGTGTCCAGGGGCGTGCTCGAGCTCGAATCGAGCACCGAGCTCGAGCACTACGAGCGAGCCGCCACGCGGTGGGCGTACTGGACCTCGATCGCGTTCCTCGGCGGGTACCTCGGGGTTGCCCGGGCGGCAGACCTGCTCCCCGACGACGCCGAGCTGGCCATCGAGCTTCGGGCACACCTGCTGGAGAAAGGCCTGTACGAGCTGCGCTACGAGCTCGGCAACCGGCCCGAGTGGGTCCACGTCCCGATGCTCGGCCTGCGGTGGCAGCTGGCCTTGGACCGGCAGGGCCGCTCCGCGTGACATCCGGCCCGGCAGGCCCACTCGAGCAGCTCGCGGCAGCTCGAGGCGTTGCCGTCTCCTACACCGATGCGTTCTCGACGACACGACGGGTAGGTCCAGAGACGCTCGTGGCCGTGCTCGCCGCGCTCGGTGAGCCCATCGCACATCCCGGGGACGCTGCTGACTGTCTCGCCCGCCGCGCCGCCCGGCAACCACGACCGCCGCCGGTCATGGTGGCCTGGGACGGCCGCCTCGCGGAGGTGACTCTCCCGGGGGCATGGGACACTGCTGTCGGAAGATGGATCGACAGTCGCTCGGGGGCGCGACGGGCGACGGGAGGCGGTCCGCAACTGGTGCTGGAGGACGGCTCGGATGCCACCGAGCTCCTGGAGGTCACACCGGCCGGCCTCTTGGCCGCCCGGGATCGCCTCCCGTTCGGGTGCCACACCTTCCGATTGGGCGAGACCGAGGTGCTCGTCATCTCCGCACCGTCCCGAGTCCGGCCCCTCGAGCCACGGTCCTGGGGCGTGTTCGCGCCCACCTATGGGCTTTGGGACGAGCGTTGGCTGGGCATCGGTGACCTGACCTGCCTCGAAAACCTCGGCCGCTTCGCCGGCAGTCTGGGCGCTGCCTATGTGGCCACGCTGCCGCTGCTCGCCGACTACTGCGTGGCGGACCGTTCGGCGGGCGAGGTACCCGCCGGGCCGCTCAGCCCGTACTCGCCCCTCAGCCGGATGTGGTGGAACGAGGCGTATCTCGACGTCGCCCGCGTGCCCGAGCTCCGCGGCACGACGTTCTTCATCGTCAGCTCGCGAGCTGAGCACCAGATCGGGCACCCGACCGGGCACGTCGACATCGCGGCTGCAGGCCGCCGTGTTCAGGCCATCCTCCGGCTCGGACTGCAGGAGCTGCGCGCGGCCGAGGGTACGAGGCCGGCCGGCTTCGAGGCGTTCCAGAGGGAGCGCCCAGACGTCGTGCGGTATGCGGCGTTCCGAGCTGCCGCAGAGGTGAGGGGAGCTCATCGGGACCGCTGGCCTGCCCGCTGGCGCGCCGGTGACATCGTTCCCGGGAACGATGTCAGTAAGGACGCGGTGGATCTCCACATATACGCCCAGTGGGTGACCGACGAGCAGATCGCGTCGGTGGCCTCGGCCACGGCTTCCCGCGGGTGCCGGCTCATGCTCGACCTCCCGATCGGGTGCCGTCCGGACGGCTACGACACCTGGGCGTTCCCGACCTCGTTCGCCGGCGGGATGGCGAGCTCGGGGCGGCAGGCCGCCGTGAGAGTGGGCGCGCCGCCGGATGCGTTCTTCGGCGAGGGCCAGGACTGGGGGTTTTGCCCCCTCGACCCCGAAGGGGAGCGCCGCGCCGGCTACCCGGTCGTGCGCGGGTCGCTCTCCCATCTCCTGCGCCATGCCGGAGCGCTTCGGATCGACCACGTGCTCGGCGTGCAGCGGCTGTGGTGGATCCCAGCTGGCGCGAGCCCTTCGGAGGGAGCGTACGTGAGCTACCCGTCCGAGGAGCTGGTCGCCCTCGCTTGCGTGGAAGCGTGGCGCCGGGATGCCACGGTGGTCGGCGAGGACCTCGGCACCGTCGACCCCGCCGTGCGCCGGCTGCTGAGCGAGCACGGGATCGCCGGCATGCAGGTCGCCGTCTTCGACCTGGAGAGCCGGCCGGGCCTTCCAATCGAGGCGAAGCAGGGTTCGGTGGCCTACGTGGACACCCACGACACCGCGACGTTTGCCGGGTGGCTCGATGGAGCCGACATCGACCAGCGGGCGCGACTTGGGATGGTGTCAGGCGATCAGGCGGACGCGGCCCGGACGAGCCGCCGCGGCAGGAGGGACCGTCTCATCGACCGTCTCACGAGTGGTGGTGCCCTCGACGAGGGGCGCGCTCACGACCCGGCGGCAGCGCACACCGCGGTGCTCGAGGAGCTCGGCCGCTCCGACGCCGGCACTGTCATCGCCACCGTTGAGGATCTATGGGGCGAACGCGACCCGCAGAACATCCCCGGCACGTCGATCGAGCACCCGAACTTCTGCCGGCCCTTGGCACGCTCCCTCGGCGACATCGAGCGAGATAGTGCGGTGCTCGACACCCTGCGCCGGCTCGACCGGGCACGTCGCCAAACCGGGGCGCGTGGGCGCGCGGCGCCGCGATCGGGCAAAGTCGTGTCATGACCGGCGACCGCACACCAGATCGCCAACCCGACCGCACGCCCGCCGAAGAGCGACTCGGGGCCGACGATCTCTACTTGTTCAACGAGGGGCGCCAGTTCCAGCTCTACGACCACCTGGGCGGCCATCTCCTGCCCGGCGGTTCGGGCGCACGATTCGCGGTGTGGGCGCCGAATGCCGATTCGGTCTCGGTCCGCCACGACGGCAACGGCTGGACCTCCGGAGTCGACCTGCTCCATCCGCAGGGTGACTCCGGCATCTGGGCAGGCGAGATCGCCGGAATGCCGGTCGGGACCCGCTACAAGTACCACATCACCTCTCGCCTAGGGCCACCTCGGGACAAGGCCGACCCGCTTGCGTTCGGGACCGAGGAGCCGCCGCTCAGCGCGTCGGTCCTCACCGACCTGTCGTACAGCTGGGATGACGAGGAGTGGATGCGACGGCGCTCCGGCTTCGACCCCGGCGCAGAACCGATGTCCGCCTACGAGGTCCACCTCGGCTCCTGGCGGCGTCGTCCCGACCGGTCCTTCATGACTTATGCCGAGCTGGCCGAGCCACTGGCGGACCACGTGCTGGCGCACGGGTTCACCCACGTCGAGCTTCTCCCCGTGATGGAGCACCCGTACTTCGGCTCGTGGGGCTACCAGACGACCGGCTATTTCGCTCCCACCGCCCGGTTCGGCCACCCGACGGGGTTCATGGCCTTGGTCGATCACCTGCACCAGCGAGGCATCGGCGTCATCTTGGACTGGGTGCCGTCACACTTCGCCACCGACGCTTTCGGCCTCGGTGAGTTCGACGGGTCCCATCTCTACGAGCACCAGGACCCGCGCCACCGCATCCACCCCGACTGGGGCAGCTACGAGTTCAACTTCTCGCGTCACGAAGTGCGTTCCTTCCTCATCTCCAGCGCATGGTTCTGGCTCGACCGTTACCACGCCGATGGCCTGCGGGTCGACGCCGTGGCGTCGATGCTCTATCTCGACTACTCGCGAACGCCCGGCCGGTGGGTGCCCAACCGTTACGGAGGGCGCGAGAACCTGGAGGCGGTGTCGTTGCTCCGCCAGTTCAACGAGTCGGTCCACGAGCGCTTCGAAGGCGTCGTGACCATCGCCGAGGAGTCCACGGCTTGGCCAGGCGTGTCGAGGGGCGTGGGGGACGGCGGGTTGGGTTTCTCGATGAAGTGGGACATGGGCTGGATGCACGACCGGCTCCAGCACTTCCAGCGCGAGCCGGTGCACCGGCGGTTCCACTACAACGAGATGACGTTCCGGGGGCTCTACGCCTTCACCGAGCGCTTCGTGCTCCCGCTCAGCCACGACGAGGTCGTGCACGGGAAGGGTGCCCTGGCGACGAAGATGCCGGGTGACGACTGGCAGAGGCGGGCGAACCTCCGTCTCCTGTTCGCCGACCAGTGGTTCCAGCCCGGCAAGAAACTCCTCTTCATGGGCGGCGAACTGGCGACCTGGCGCGAGTGGGACCACGAGGGCCAGCTCGACTGGGAACTGCTCGGCCACCCCGAGTTCGCCGGTGTCGCTCGCCTCGTGGGTGACCTCAACAGGCTCTACCGGGAGCACGACGCCCTGCAGGCGGACTTCGATCCGGCGGGCTTCGGCTGGATCGTCGCCGACGACGACAGCAACGACGTGCTGGCCTGGCGCCGGAGCGGTCCGGCAGGTGACGTCGTGGCGGTGCTCAACCTCACGCCGGTGGTCCGTGATCACTACCGGCTCGGCGTGCCCTCCGGTGGCGACTGGCTCGAGCTGTGCAACACCGACGCCGCGGTGTACGGCGGGAGCGGTGTGGGGAACCTCGGGCGGATCGAGGCCGGTGCGGTGCGGTCCCATGGCTTCGAAGCGAGCCTCGAGTTGCGCCTGCCGCCGCTCGGTGCTTTGCTGCTCGCTCCGGCTCGGCCGAAGCCGGACGACTCGGCGTTTGCCGGCTAGCCGATGGGCCGGGCCGCGTGGTCGGCCTCGAGCCGGCGACCGAGCAGGACGCTCGAGCGGCCGGCGACGGGAATCCGGTCGCCGGGCTTCACAACCGGACGCGCCGAGCTGTCCTCGAAGAACGGGTCCTGCTCCCGCGCCGTGTCGAGGACGAAGGACCACTGTTCGGCAAAGCGCCGCTCGGGCACAACGAACTCCAGCTCCTCCCAGAAGGCGTTCAGGATGAGGAAGAAACTGCCATCCAGCTCCTGCTCACCCCGCTGGTTCGCCGAACGAGACGCTTCGGCGTTGAGGAAGACCCCGACGCAGCGGGCAAAGCTGACGTTCCAATCCGCCTCCGACATCTGCTCGCCCGAGGGCGAGAACCAGGCGATATCGCTGGCTCCGGCGCCGTGGAGCGGCTTGCCTTGGAACCAGCGCCGCCGGCGCAGCACCGGGTGCTTGTTGCGCAGCGCAACCAACCGGCGGACGAACGCCAGCAGCTCCCAGTCGGCGTGCCCCCAGTCGAGCCAGGAGATCTCGTTGTCCTGGCAGTAGGCGTTGTTGTTGCCCTGCTGAGTCTTTCCGATCTCGTCGCCGGAGGCCAGCATGGGAACGCCCTGAGACAAGAACAGGGTCACGAGGAAGTTGCGCTGCTGGCGGTGCCGGAGCCACTCGATGGAGGGATCGTCCGTGGGTCCCTCGGCGCCGCAGTTCCAGGACCGATTGTCCTCGGTCCCGTCCCGATTGTCCTCGAGGTTGGCGAGGTTGTTCTTCTGCTCGTAGGACACGAGGTCGCGCAGCGTGAAACCGTCGTGGCACGTGACGAAGTTGATGCTCGCCCAGGGCTTCCGGCCGGTGTGCTCGTAGAGGTCGGAGCTGCCCGTCAGACGCGAGGCCAACTCGGGCAGCGTCTGCTCCTTGCCCCGCCAGTAGTCGCGGACGCAGTCGCGGAAGTGCCCGTTCCACTCGGACCATAGCGGCGGGAAGTTGCCCACCTGGTAGCCGCCCTCGCCGACGTCCCAGGGCTCGGCGATGAGCTTGACCTGGCTGATGACCGGATCCTGCTGGATGATGTCGAAGAAGGCCGAGAGCCGGTCGACGTCGTGAAGAGCCCTCGCCAGCGTCGCCGCCAGGTCAAAACGGAACCCATCGACATGCATCTCGGTCACCCAGTACCGAAGGCTGTCCGTGAGCAGCTGGAGGACGTGGGGGTGGCGGACGTTCAACGTGTTGCCGGTGCCTGTGTAGTCGACGTAGTAGCGGGGGTCTTCCGGGTTGAGCCGGTAGTACGCGCTGTTGTCGATGCCCTTGAACGACAGGGTCGGGCCCGTCTGGTTGCCCTCGGCGGTGTGGTTGTAGACGACGTCCAGCAGCACCTCGATGCCGGCCGAGTGCATCGTCTTCACGAGTTGCTTGAACTCTTGGACCTGCTGGCCGGAGTCACCGGCAGCGGAGTACTCGTTGTGCGGAGCGAGGTAGCAGATCGAGTTGTAGCCCCAGTAGTTGTGCAGCCCGCTCTCGACGAGCTGGGCATCGTGAATGAACTGGTGCACGGGCTGCAGCTCGATAGCGGTGACTCCGAGCGAGAGCAGGTGCTCCATGACGGGCTCGGTCGCGAGCCCTGCGTACGTGCCCCGGATCTGCGGAGGCACGTCAGGGTGCCGCGCCGTGAAACCCTTCACGTGCATCTCATAGACGACCGTCTTGTACCAGGGTGTCTCCGGTGGCCGGTCGTTGCCCCAGTCGAAGTACGGGCTGATCACGACGTTCTTCGGCATCGAGGCAGCGCTGTCGGCCCGGCTGATCCGCATCTCGTCGGCGTGCTGGTGCCCGTAGAGGGAGCGGTTCCACTTCACCTCGCCCTCGACAGCCTTGCCGTACGGGTCCAGGAGCAGCTTGCCGGAGTTGCAGCGGTGCCCTTGGGCGGGCCGCCAGGGGCCGTGGACCCGGAAGCCGTAGCGTTGGCCCGGACCGACACCAGCGATGTACCCGTGGTGCACGTAGGCGTTCTCCTCCGGCAAGAAGAACCGCGTCTCCCGCCCGGCTTCGTCGAAGAGACAGACCTCGATCTCGTCGGCAACCTCGGAGAAGACCGAGAAGTTCGTGCCGATGCCGTCATAGGTGGCGCCCAGCGGGTACGGCTTGCCAAGTGAGATCTCGAACCTCGCCCGCTGCATCGGGTCACCCTACAACCAGGCTTGTTTCCGATTCCTGCCGCGCCCAGCGGGCTGGGCGCGTGCCGACGCGCCCCGGCCGGACGCGAGCGCCATAGGGTGTTCGGCGTGACCGTGACCCGTGTTGACCTTCCCAGCGTGCCGGTGTCGCGTCCGGCGGCGTCGACCACTGCCGGCCCGAGCGACGCCGAACTGCTGGCGGCCGGGCTCGATGAGCTCATGGCTGAGGCCCGCAGCGTCCGGGATGGGCGTTACGGGACCCGAGTGACGTTCTCGCCAAAGGTGTTCATCCCGCTCACCATGTTGTGCCGTGACCGCTGCGGGTACTGTACGTTCGCGAAGCCACCCGCGAGGGTCGCGGCGCCGTACCTGAGCCCCGAGGAGGTGCTGGCGCTCGCTCGGCGGGCAGCTGAGGCAGGTTGCCACGAAGCGCTGTTCACCCTCGGCGAGCAGCCGGAGGTCCGTTACCCGGCCGCCGCGGCCTGGTTGGCTGCCCATGGTCACGCCTCGACGGTCGGGTACCTGGCCGAGGCGGCCCGCCTGGTAAGGGACGAGACCGGGCTCCTCCCGCACTCCAACGCCGGCGCGCTGCGGGACGACGAGCTGGCTTCGCTCAGACCGGTCACCGCGAGCCAGGGCATGATGCTCGAGTCGTTGAGCCCGACGCTGGCTTGCCACCGAGGCTCCCCCGACAAGACACCGGCGCGGCGCCTCGCCACGCTCGAGGCCGCCGGGCGCCTGCAGATCCCCTTCACGACGGGCATCCTCGTTGGCATCGGCGACTCCCGCTCCGACCGTCTCACGGCCCTCCGTGCGATCGCCGACTCGCATCGGCGCCACGGCCATGTGCACGAGGTCATCGTGCAGAACTTCCTGCCGAAGCCCGGCACCTCCATGCACCTGTCACCTGCTTGTGCCGACGAAGAGCATTGGTGGGCGGTAGCGGTCGCACGGCTCCTGCTTCCGGTCGAGGTGCACGTGCAGGCGCCCCCGAACCTGACTGAGGACTTCGGGGTGCTGCTCGACGCCGGCATCGATGACTGGGGAGGCGTGTCACCCGTCACCGCCGATCACGTGAACCCGGAGCGGGCCTGGCCCGCCCTCGACCGCCTGCGGGCTGTCACGGAGGAGCGCGGGCACGTGTTGGCGCCGCGGCTGGCGCTGCACCCCGAGTGGGTGGCCGAGCCGGAGCGCTGGCTCGACGCGGCTATGCGTTTCCCGGTGATGGACCGCTCGGACGCCGAGGGCCTCGGCCGTGACTCGACCTGGTGCTCGGGGGGCGAGACACCGCCCCCGCTGCTGATCGGGCCTCGCTCAACTGCATCGAGGCCAGCGGCTGCCGCCGTCCGGGGGCGCCCCGTCAGTCCCTCGGCCGGCTCGGCCGGTCCCACCACACGCCGCAGGTCGGTCGCCGACGTGATCGCCGGCGTCGCCCGCGGCACCGAGGTCGGTGAAGCGGAGATCGTCGCGCTCTTCGGCGCTCGCGGGAGCGAGGTGCAGGCGGTTGCTGAGCTCGCCGACGAGCTGCGGCGCCAAGCGGTCGGCGACGTCGTCACGTTCGTCGCCAACCGCAACATCAACTACACGAACGTCTGCACCTTCAAATGCCGGTTTTGCGCTTTCTCCAAAGGTCCCCTTTCGCTCAACCTCCGGGGCTCGCCGTACCTGCTCGAGCTGGGCGACATCACCGACCGTGCCGCCGAGGCAGAAGCCCGTGGCGCAACGGAGGTGTGCCTGCAAGGCGGAATCCATCCGAGCTTCGACGGCGACTACTACCTCGAGGTCCTCCGCGCGGTGAAAGCCGCCTCCGAGCGGATCCACATCCACGCCTTCAGCGCGTTGGAGGTCCACGAGGGGGCTCGTCGCCTCGGCGAGGATCTCGAGACGTACCTGGGTCGGCTGAAGGATGCCGGTTTGAAGACGCTGCCCGGGACCGCTGCCGAGATCCTCGACGATGAGGTCCGGGCGATCCTGTGTCCCGACAAGATCGGCGCGGACCGCTGGCTCGAGGTGCACCGGACAGCGCACCACGTCGGACTGAGATCCAACGTGACGATCATGTTCGGCGCCGTCGAGTCGCCGCTCAAGTGGGCACGGCACATCACCCGCACACGGGCGCTGCAGCGCGAGACCGGCGGGTTCACCGAGTTCGTGCCACTCCCCTTTGTACACATGGCCACCCCGCTGTACCTCCAGCGCCGGGCGCGCCGTGGTCCGACGTTCCGGGAGGCCGTCCTGATGCACGCCGTCGGACGCATCGCCTACGCCGGCGCCATCGACAACATCCAGGCGAGCTGGGTCAAGATGGGCGCCGAGGGCACGCGCCAGTTGCTGCGGTCCGGTTGCAACGACCTCGGCGGCACGCTCATTGACGAGAACATCTCCCGGGCTGCCGGGGCGGCGCACGGGCAGATGATGGACGAGGAGGGTTTCTTGCGGATCGTCGAGCCTCTCGGCAGGCCGCTGGAACAACGGACGACCCTGTACGGCCGGGTGGCTCCGGCGACTGTGTGATGGTCGAGCGAGAACAAGCTCCGCCGGCCGGCCAGCCAGACGTCCTTGTCGGCCCCGACCTGCACGGGCTCGTCTCCGAGTTGCTCGAGGCCACGGGCGCCAAGGCGAACCGTGACCTTCTGCGGGAGCTTCTCGACACGGCGCTCGGGCTGGCCGACGGAGTCCCCAGCCGGCTCGACCTGAAGATCGCCACGGCCGCACTCGACGAGATGGCGCGAGCCTTTCACCTCTTCGCGCCATTCCGCTCCATGCCGAAGCTCACCATGTTCGGCTCCGCCCGCACGCACCAGTCCGATCCCCTCTACGCCCAGGCCAGGGAGGTCGCCACCCGGGTGGCAGCGGAGGGCTGGATGGTCGTCACGGGTGCCGGGCCAGGGATCATGTCTGCCGGGCACGACGGCGCAGGTCCCGAGCGATCGCTCGGCGTGGACATCCGCCTGCCCTTCGAGTCCGTATCTCACCCCGGTCTGGCCGCCGAGGGCCGCCTCGTCGAGATGAAGTACTTCTTCACCCGCAAGTTGATGCTGATCAAGGAGTCCGCTGCCTTCGCCGTGCTACCTGGGGGCTTTGGGACGCTCGACGAGACTTTCGAGCTGCTCACCTTGCTGCAGACCGGGAAGGCAGAGCCGGCACCGATCGTCCTGGTCGACATCCCGGGCGAGCCGTACTGGGAGGCCTGGGAGGCCTTCGTCGGCGGAGAGGTCATCCGTCGCGGTCTCGCCAGCCCCGAGGACCGGTCCTTCTACAGGATCACCGATGACGTGCAGACCGCCGTCGACGAGATCCTCGGCTTCTACCGGAATTATCGGTCGCGGCGCTTCGTCGGGTCGACGATGGTGATCCGCCTCAAGACGGCGCCGAGCGAGGCGGAGCTCGCAGCACTCAACACCGAGTTCGCCGACATCTGCTCCGACAAGGGCATCTGGCGCACCCACCCGCTCGGCCCGGAACGTTCCGGCCGCGACCATCTCGACTTGCCGCGCGTCGCGCTGGAGCTCGACCTCCGGTCTCAGGGGCGCCTGCGCCAGTTGATCGACGCCCTGAACCTGTGCGAGGGCGACGCCGGCGCCTGAGCACCGCCACGAGCCCAGTGCCCTTAAGGCTCAGTCGTCGGCCTGGCGGACGAGCATCCTCGCCTTCTCGACCGAGGATCTGGCGCGGTTCAGCAGCTTCTCCCGCTTGGTCGCCATCGCGGCGGCCTCGTCCGACCCCTCGCCGAGGCCGGACCGCAGAACATCCATCGCAGCATCGGCCAGCCGCTCGCCGAGGCGCTCGAGCTCACTTGCTATGTCGTCGAGGCTTCCCATGACTCAGGACGACGTCGCCGGGCGCTCGATCGTCAGGATCTCGAGCTCCCCTTTGGCGAACTCGGCCCGCAGCACCTTCTTGTCGAACTTGCCCACGCTGGTCTTCGGCACCTCGGTGATGAAGGCCCACCGCTCCGGCACCCACCAGCGCGCCACGCGCTCAGCCAAGAAACCGGCCAGTTCCTCCGCCGACACCTCTGCGCCTTCCACCGGCACGACGCAGGCAAGGGGCCGCTCGTCCCAGCGAGCGTCCGGGACGGCCACCACGGCTGCCTCGAAGACTTGGGGGTGCGCCATGAGGGCGTTCTCGAGCTCCACCGAGGAGATCCACTCACCGCCGGTCTTGATCACGTCCTTGGTCCGGTCGGTGATCGTGAGGTAGCCGAGCTCGTCCACCGTGCCGACGTCGCCCGTGCGCAACCAGCCGTCCCGGAACCGGTCGGGGGTGGGATCGCCGTAGTAGGACGCCGTGACCCACGGGCCGCGGACCTCGAATTCGCCGACGGTCGCACCATCGCGAGGAGCGACCTGTCCTTCGCCGTCCACGACCCGGATCTCCACGCCGAAGGTGACCCGGCCCGCCTTCTGCCGGTAGGCCCAGGCCTCCTCGCCGGTGGCGCCGCGGGGCGGCACGGCAACTGCACCGAGCGGGCTCGTCTCGGTCATGCCCCACGCCTGGATGATCGGGACCCCCCAGCGCTCCTCGAAGCGCCGCATCAGAGCCAACGGCACCGCTGAGCCGCCGCAGACGATCCCCCGGAACGAGGACAGGTCCGACTCGTGAGCCTCGGCGAACCGGAGGACCTCGTTCCAGATCGACGGGACGGCGCCGGCGAAGCTGGGCAGCTCCTCCTCGATGATCCGCACCAGCGGCTCCGCCTGCAGGTACTGCTTCGGCAGGATGAGGTCCGCGCCGGCCAGCCATGAGGCGTACGGGATGCCCCAGGCGTTCGCGTGGAACTGCGGTACGACGACGAGGACTCGGTCCGCGCTGGCGATGCCGAGGGTGGCCGCTGACGTGCTCGCCAGCGAGTGCAAGTACGTGGAGCGATGGCTGTAGGCGACTCCCTTGGGGTTGCCCGTCGTCCCGCTCGTGTAGCACATGGCCGCCGCTTGGCGCTCGTCGATGACCGGCCACTCGTAGCCGGGCTCGCCGGATGCCAACAAGTCCTCATAGGCAAGCGTCTCGCCGAGCATGGAGGTCTCGCCGTCTCCGACCACCACGATCCGCTCCACGGTCGGGCACTCCCCCACCACCCGGGCCAGTGCCGGCGCCACGACTGCGTCGCAGATGATCACCTTGTCCTCGGCGTGCTCGATGACGTACTTGAGCTGCTCGGGAAACAGCCGGACGTTCAGCGTGTGCAGCACCGCACCCATGCTCGGGATGGCCAGATAGGCCTCGACGTGCTCCTGATGATTGAAGCAGAACGTGGCCACGCGATCGCCGAGGCCGATTCCGAGTCCCGCCAGGCCTGATGCCAGGCGCTCGGCGCGCTCGGCCACGTCGGCAAAGGTCGCTCTCCGGTAGCTGGAGCCCTCGAACGTGACGACCTCGCTCCGCCCGTGCAACTGTCTGCCGTGCCGCAAGATCTCGCTCACGAGGAGCGGCGAGTCCTGCATCGTGCTCTGCATTGCGAGCCTCCTTGGAGGGATCGTACGGATCGTGCGCCAAGATTAGGCGCCGGCGCGCCGGCGCCTCGTGACAACGAGTCACGAGACCGGTCCTTGTGGCAGGTATGCTGGCCTCGGAGGGGCTGGGGGGCAACACAAGGGGGTCCGGGTGGACGATCTCGCAAGGCGGACGCCCGTCTCTGACTGGTCGCCCGAGGACGGGGCGCTCGAAATGGGCGTCGCCGCGGTGCTCGATCGCGTCTCCCAGGCGCTTGCGGAAGCAACCACCAGCTACGATGCCACGCTCGAGCTCATCGCGCGTACGGCTGGCACGGTGCTCGGCGGTGCTTCGGTCCTCTGGGTGATCGACGACACGGGGCGGGAGCTCTCGGTCGCCGCCGTCTGGGAACCGGATCCCGGCGACCTCGCCCCCGTCGCCACGGCATTCCGGGGGACTCGCCAGAGCGTTCGCGCGGACCTGTTCGCTCAAACCCTGCTCGCTACCGGGCCGCAGGTTGCCCATCCGGCGCACTGGACGGACCTGAGCGGATCGTCCAGCCCGGCGATGTCCGCAGTCCTGGCGGGCCTGGAGGGCTCCGTGCTCACGATGGTCCCGCTCCGGGCCCGCGGGACCACGCCGGGCGTGCTCGCGCTCATCACACCCCCTTCGCGGGGCGAACCGACCGAGCTCGACCGGGCGTTGCTCCGCCATCTCGGCGACCGCGTCGCTCTCGCCATCGACAACGCCCGGTTGCTGCAGGCGGCCGAACGCGAGATCCAGGAGCGACGCCGCGCCGAAGAGGCACGCCAAGCCGGCGAGGCGACGATCGCCACGGTGGCGCGCTCCGGTCCGATACTGCTGTTCGCCTGCGATCGTGAGGCGAACATCCTGCTGATGGACGGCGGGCTTCTGACACAGTTCCAACGCCGGCCGGAGTCGTTCATCGGCAAGAACTTCCTCCAGGTGTTCCGCGAGTATCCCTTGGTGCTGGAATACGTCAATCGCGTGCTCAGCGGCGAGCAGATCCGGAGCGCGCAGTTCGGATTCGGCGCTTTCAGCCTCGAGGCCTGGGCGACGCCGCTGCGGAATCAAGATGGCACGCCGGCCGGCTTTGCGGGGATCGTCGTCGACGCCTCTGCTCGGGTCGCCGCCGAGGCCGCCGTGCTCGATGCCGCCCGCCGCCAAGCCGCTCTCGTCGAGCACGCCTCCGACATGATCCTCGTCATCACGCCCGATGGCACGATCCACTACGCCAACCCCGCAGTGCAGCGGGTCCTCGGCTATTCGTGGCGGGCCGGTGATGTGCTCGACGTGCTGTCACTGGTCCACCCTGACGACCGCGAGAGCTGCCGGGAGGCCATCCGCCTCGCCCTCCAGCGGCAAGGCACCCAGGGGCCCGTCGAGTACCGGCTGCGGCATGCGAACGGCAGCTACCGCGTCCTGCAGTCGATCGGGAACAACTTGCTCGACGACCCGGCGGTTGCGGGCTTCGTGCTCACGCTGCACGACATCACCGAGGAGCGCGGCGCCTCCGAGCGCCTGCACGCGAACGCAGCCCGCCAAGCTGCGCTCGCCGACCTGGGTCGTTGGGCTCTCGTGGGCCTCGACTACGGGGACCTGGTCTCCGACGCCGTGAAGGTGCTCGTCGAGCAGTCTGGTGCCGACTTCGTCCACATGTTCGACGCACTGCCCGACGCGGATTTCATCACGTTGTCGGCCAGCCACGGCGACCCCGCCGCCACCAACGAACTGCTCTCCGCCGACCCCACGTCGTCCCCGGCGAGCTTTGCTCTCGTGACGCAGCAGACCGTGCTCTGCGAGAACTTGTCGACCGAGCAGCGCTTCGACGTGCCGGAGCTGTGGACCCGCTCGAGCGCCGTCTCGCTGATAGCGGTCCCGATCCCCGGTCTGGACATGCCGGCCGGGGTCGTGGGTGTCGGCTGGCGGAGGCACGTGATAATCGCCGAGGAGGATGTCAACTTCGTCAAGGCCGTGGCGAATGTGCTCGCGGCCGCCATGGCCCGCAACCGGGCTGAGAGCGCCATCAGGGAGCAGGCGTTGCAGGACCCGCTGACCGGCCTGCCGAACCGCCTGCTGCTGGCCGACCACGGAGCGGTCTCGGCGGCCGCGACCGGCAACGTGCCAACGATGAGCGGGGAGGATCGGACAGTCTTTGTGCTGGACATCGACCGGTTCAAGGAGATCAACGACACGCTTGGGCACGCCATCGGCGACCTGGTGCTGCTGGAGGTCTCGCGGCGGTTACGGCGTGTCGGCGAGCCGATTGAGCTCGTGGCGCGGCTCGGTGGCGACGAGTTCGCGCTGGTCGCCAGAGCGGCTCGTACCGATGAGGACCGGCTGGCGGCTCGTGCGGACGAGGACCGCCTCGCCAGGCGCATCCTCGCGGTCCTCGGTGAGGCTCTCGATGTCGGTGGGGTCAACCTGCGGCTGCGGGGCAGCATCGGGATCGCGTCCGCCGACGTCGACCGTGACGGCGAGCCGCTCGAGGTCCCGGCTCTGCTTCGCCGAGCCGAGGCGGCGATGTACCAGGCCAAGACCGAGCATCAAGGGGTACGGCGCTACAGCGATGACCTCGAGCGCTCCAGCCTGTCGCGGCTCGCCCTCGCGAGCGAGCTGGCCGAAGCGATCGATCAGGGGCAGCTGCAGCTCGACTACCAGCCCAAATTGAGCTGCGCTGATCTGAGTGTCACCGGTGTGGAAGCACTCGTCCGCTGGCAGCACCCGACCCGTGGCCTGCTGCTCCCGGACGTCTTCGTGCCGCTCGCAGAACAGACCGGGATCATCCGCGAGCTGACGAACTGGGTGCTCGTGAGGGCGTTGGCCGAATGCGCATCGTGGCACCGTGCCGGCCACATCCTCCCCGTCGCCGTGAACCTCTCCGCCGGGACGGTCCATGACCCCGGGCTGCTGGACTCCGTCATATCTGCGACTGTCCGGGCGGGCCTCCCGCCTTCCGCCATCGAGCTCGAGATCACCGAGAGCGCAGTCATGCGGGACCCGATGGGGGCGCTCCGATCGCTGGAGGCTTTGACGGCGCGGGGCGTGCGTTTTGCGCTCGACGACTTCGGGACGGGCTACTCGTCGCTCGCCTACCTCCAGCGCCTCCCGGTGGCCTCGGTCAAGATCGACAAGTCATTCGTCTCGCCGCTCGGCGAGGCTGACGACTCGGTGGCGAGTGCGATCGTGCGGGCTGTCGTGGAGCTCGGCCACAGCTTGAACCTGGATGTCATCGCCGAGGGCGTCGACTCAGCCGCCGTCCTGGCCGCTGTCACGAAGCTCGGGTGTGACGCGGCGCAGGGTTTCCATGTGGCCATGCCAATGGAGCCCCAGCGACTCCAGCGTTGGCTTGCCGAGCACGGCGCCGGCAAGGCCGCTCCGCCCTCAGCGACGGGCCGCGGCTACGAGGGGGCGGGCACTAATTAGCGCCCGCTATCGCAGCGCCAGCTGGCCGGCGCTGAGCGGCTGGGGCAAGGCCGTGGTCCCCATCAGGTAGCGGTCGACGCACGAGGCGGCAGAGCGGCCCTCCGCGATCGCCCAGACGATGAGGCTCTGGCCACGCGCCATGTCCCCACAGGCAAAGACGCTGCCCACACTCGTCTCGAAGCCGTTCCCGACGGCCACGTTCCCCGTCATATCGAGGCTGAGCCCGAGCTCGTGCACGACCCCATGCTGCTCGGGCCCGAGAAACCCCATCGCGATCAACACCAGATCCGCCTCCAACGCCGACTCGGTGCCGGGCACGGGCACGAACTGCACGCGACCGTCGACGACCTGCTGGGTGACGTGCTGGAGCCGGAGCGCGCGCACGTGGCCGTCGCTGTCGCCGACGAGCTCGACCGTGGCGGCACCGAAGACGCGCTCGCCGCCCTCCTCGTGCGCCGACGAGGTACGGAAGATGACCGGCCAGGTCGGCCACGGGTTGTCGGGAGCACGCTGATGAGGTGGCGTGGGGAGGATCTCGAGCTGGTGGACCGAGGCCGCCCCCTGGCGGTGGACCGTCCCGAGGCAGTCGGCCCCGGTGTCACCGCCACCCACGATGACGACGTGCTTTCCTGCGGCGGAGATCGGGACGGCATCGAGCGTCCCTTCGCAGACCCGGTTCGCCGGCTTCAGGAGCTCCATGGCGAAGTGGACGCCCCGCAGCTGCCGGCCGGGAACCGCAAGGTCGCGGGGCCGCGTGGAACCACCAGCCAGCACGAGGGCGTCGTAGGTCTCGAGTAGCTGGCGCGCCGATTGCGTCTTGGCACCGTCGGCGCTCGCCTCGGGGACCTCGGGCGTCATGGCCGCCTCGGCAGGCGGTAGACCGACGCTCACACCGGTGCGGAACTGCGTGCCCTCGGCCTGCATCTGGGCGAGCCGACGATCGAGCACCGCCTTCTCCATCTTGAATTCGGGTATGCCGTAACGCAGCAGGCCCCCGATGCGCTCCGCACGCTCGAACACGACCACCTCGTGCCCGGCGCGGGTGAGCTGTTGGGCCGCAGCAAGCCCGGCGGGACCGGAGCCGACGACGGCGACCCGCTTGCCGGTCAGCCCCGATGGCGACCGCGGCTCGAGGCGAGCCGCTCCCCACTCAGCGATCTCGAGCTCTACCTGCTTGATGGACACCGGCTCGGCGTTGATGCCGAGCACACACGACCCTTCGCACGGTGCCGGGCAGAGCCGGCCCGTGAATTCGGGGAAGTTGTTCGTCGCCTCCAGCCGTGCCGCCGCGTCCGGCCAGCGGTCCCGGTACACGAGTTCGTTCCATTCCGGGATGAGGTTCCCGAGCGGGCAGCCCTCGTGGCAGAACGGGATGCCGCAGTCCATGCACCGGGCTGCCTGCTGGCGTACGAGCTCGGGCGCGAACGGCTCGTAAACCTCGCGCCAGTCGTGAACGCGGACCTCCACGGGTCGGCGCGCCGGTCCGCCGCGCCCGAACCGCAGGAAGCCTCTCGGATCAGCCATGAGCCGCCGCCATGATCGCCTCGTCGACGGTCATCCCGGACTCGACGGCGGTGCGCGTCGCCTCGACCACCCGGCGGTAGTCGATCGGCATGACCTTGCGGGTCTCGGCAAGCGTCTCGGCCTCCCGGTGCAGCAGGCGAGCCGCCAGTGCCGAGCCGGTGAGCGCCACATGCCGCCGGAGCAGGTCGCGGACCAGGTGAACGTCGTCAGTGTCGAGATCCTCCAGCACCACCATGTCGAGGTTGCAGCGCCGATCGAGCAGTCCCTCCGGGTCGTGCACGTAGGCCACGCCGCCGGACATGCCGGCGGCGAAGTTGCGCCCGGTCGAGCCGAGCACGAGGACCCTCCCGCCGGTCATGTACTCGCACCCGTGGTCACCGACACCCTCGACGACGGCAGTCGCTCCGGAGTTGCGCACGCAGAACCGCTCCCCGACCTGGCCTCGGATGAACGCCTCTCCGCTGGTCGCGCCATAGAGCACGACGTTGCCGGCGATGATCTGCTCCTCGGCGGCCGACGGTGAGGACGGGTGCGGCCCAAGTACCAGGTTCCCGCCGGACAAGCCCTTGCCGAAGTAGTCGTTGGCGTCACCGACGAGCCGCATCGTGATCCCGCGGGGGACGAACGCTCCGAAGCTCTGCCCGGCCGACCCCGTGAAGGTGAGATCGATGGTGCCGTCTGCGAGGCCGACCCCACCGTGGCGGCTGGTGACCTCGTAGCCGAGCATGGTCCCCACGCTGCGGTGGATGTTGCGCACCTCGAGCGATGCTGCCACGGGCTCGCCGGACTCGATCGCCTGGCGGCAACGCTCGATCAATTCGTGGTCGAGCGAGCGCTCGAGGCCATGGTCCTGGGATCGCGTGCAATGGAGCGGGGCCGCAGGATCGGCTGGGGCCGCCAGGATCGGGCGCAGGTCGAGCCGGCTTGCCTTCCAGTAGTGATCCACCGCCCGCGTGGTGTCCAGGCACTCCACGTGCCCGACCGCCTCTGCGATGGAGCGGAAGCCGAGCGACGCCAGGATCTCGCGCACCTCCTCGGCGATGTACTCGAAGAAGGTCTCGACGAACTCGGGCCTCCCGGAGAACCGCTTGCGCAGCTCCGGGTTCTGAGTGGCGATCCCCACCGGGCAAGTGTCGAGATGGCAGACCCGCATCATCACGCAGCCGGACACGACGAGCGGGGCGGTGGCGAAGCCGAACTCCTCCGCGCCGAGCAAGGCCGCCACCACGACGTCGCGGCCGGTTTTGAGCTGGCCGTCCACCTGGACGACGATCCGGTCCCGGAGCCCGTTGCGGACGAGCGTCTGCTGGGTCTCGGCCAGCCCGAGCTCCCAGGGGACGCCCGCATGCTTGAGGGACGTGAGTGGCGCGGCGCCTGTACCGCCGTCGTGGCCCGAGATGAGGACGACGTCGGCATGGGCCTTGGCCACGCCGGCGGCGACGGTCCCGACACCGACCTCGGCCACCAGCTTCACGTGGACGCGCGCCCGCGGGTTGGCGTTCTTCAGGTCGTAGATGAGCTGGGCGATGTCCTCGATCGAGTAGATGTCGTGGTGCGGTGGCGGCGAGATGAGACCCACGCCTGGCGTGGAGTACCGCGTGCGGGCGATCCAGGGATACACCTTGTTGCCGGGCAGCTGGCCCCCCTCGCCCGGCTTGGCGCCTTGGGCGATCTTGATCTGCAGGTCGTCCGCGTTGACGAGGTACTGGCTTGTGACGCCAAAGCGCCCTGAGGCCACCTGCTTCACGGCTGATCGCCGCGAGTCCCCGTTCGGGTCCGGCACGTAACGATCCGGGTCCTCACCACCCTCTCCGGTGTTCGAGCGAGCGCCCAGGCGGTTCATGGCGACTGCCAGGGTTTCGTGCGCTTCGGCCGAGATCGACCCGTACGACATGGCTCCGGTCGAGAAGCGCTTCACGATCGCCGAGACGGGCTCGACCTCGTCGATCGGGACCGGCGGGCGCTCGGGGGCCGATCCGTCCGCCGCGCTGCGGAAGCGCAGCAGCCCGCGCAAGGTGGCCAGTTGCTCGGACTGGTCGTCGACGAGCCCGGTGTAGTCCTTGAACACGTCGTATCGCCGCGAGCGAGTCGCATGCTGCAGCTTGAACACCGTGCGCGGGTTGAACAGGTGGAACTCACCGTCGCGCCGCCACTGGTACTCGCCGCCTGAGGAGATCTCCAGGTTGCCGGGCACTGTAGCCCGGGGGCCGAAGGCTGCCGCATGGCGCCGTGCCACCTCCTCGGCGATCTCGTCGGCCCCGATGCCCCCGAGGCGGCTCGAGGTCCCGGTGAAGTGACGGGCGACGAATTCGGTCCCGAGCCCGACCGCCTCGAAGACCTGCGCGCCCGTGTAGGAGGCCTTGGTCGAGATTCCCATCTTCGACATGACCTTGAGGACACCCTTCGATGCCGCCCTCACGTAGTTGCCGATGGCTTGCCGCTCGGTGAGGCCGGTGATCACGCCGTCTCGAGCCATCTCCGCGATCGAGTCGAAGGCAAGGTACGGGTTGACGGCCGCGGCGCCATAACCGATCAGCATGGCCAGATGGTGGACTTCGCGGGCCTCTCCGCTCTCGACCACCAACCCGACACGAGAGCGCTCCTTGGCCCGGACGAGATGGTTGTGGACCGCAGCGGTCAACAAGAGCGACGGGATCGGCGCCAACTCGGCACTCGCGTGCCGATCGGAGAGCACGATGACATTCGCCCCGAGGGCGATGGCTTCCGAGATCCGCTGGCAGACCTTGGAGATCGTGGCTTCGAGTCCCTTGCCACCCTCGGCGACGGGCCAGAGACCGTCCACGGCGAACGCGGAGTAGCCCGACACGCCGCCCGCATCGCCCACGTACAGCAGCTTGCCCAGCTCGTCGTTGTCGAGGACCGGGTACGGCAGCACGATCTGTCGGCAGCTATCGGGCCCTGGCGCCAGGAGATTCGCCTCGGGGCCGAGCGTCGAGTGAAGCGACGTGACGAGCTCCTCACGGATGGCGTCGAGCGGCGGGTTCGTCACCTGGGCGAAGAGCTGGGCGAAATAGTCGTAGAGCAGCCGGGGGCGCTCCGAGATGACGGCGACGGGCGTATCGGTGCCCATCGAACCGATCGGTTCGACACCAGTCGCTGCCATCGGAGCAAGGATCGTGCGCAGATCCTCCGCCGTGACTCCGAACAAGCGCTGGTGCCGGACGATCGAGGCGTGCTGAGGGATGAGCATCCGCCTCGGTGGCAGGTCCCTGAGGTGTACGAGACCCTGGTCCAGCCAGTCACCGTAAGGGTGCTCTGCTGCGAGGGACGCCTTGATCTCGCCGTCGTCGAGGATCCGTCCCGCAGCGGTGTCCACGAGGAACATCCGCCCGGGCTTGAGCCGCCCCCGCTCCACGACACGAGCCGGATCGATGTCCAGCACCCCTACCTCGGAGGCAAGGACGACGAGTCCCTCGTCGGTGACCCAGTACCGGGCCGGCCGCAGCCCGTTGCGGTCGAGCACGGCGCCGACGATCGTCCCATCGCTGAATGCCACTGCCGCCGGCCCGTCCCATGGCTCCATCAGGCAGGAGTGGTACTCGTAGAACGCTCGGCGCGCTTCGTCCAGCTCCTGATGCTTCTCCCAGGCCTCGGGGATCATCATCAGCACGGCGTGCGGCAAGGATCGCCCCGCGAGGTGGAGCAGCTCGAGCACCTCGTCGAAGGAGGCCGAGTCGCTCGCTCCCGGGGTGATTACCGGGAAGATGCGCCGCAGATCCCCCTCGATCAGGTCACTCGCGAGCAACGCCTCCCGGGCGTGCATCCAGTTGCGGTTGCCTTTCAAGGTGTTGATCTCGCCGTTGTGTGCCACGAGGCGGAACGGGTGGGCAAGCGGCCAGGCGGGGAACGTATTCGTCGAGAATCGGGAGTGCACGAGTGCGATGGCCGTGGAGAGCCGCCCATCGGACAGGTCCCCGAAGAAACCCCTCAACTGATCCGTCGCCAGCATCCCCTTGTACACGAACGTCCGTGCCGACAGCGAAGGGAAGTAGAGCCCGTCGATCTCGTGCTCGGCCCGCTTGCGGAGCACGAAGAGGCGGCGTTCCAGATCGAGGACGCTTCCGCCGGCCGGATCCTGCTCAACTCGGTCCGCGCAGCCGGCGGGCTGGGCCCGCGCCACGAAGATCTGACCGAAGGTGGGCGCGACGGCCTGGGCGGCGTTGCCCGCCACCGAAAGGTCGACCGGCATGTCCCGCCAGCCGAGCACCGAAAGCCCTTCGGAGGCGGCGATCTGGCCGACCGCCGACTTCGCCCGAGTGGCCGCTTCGGCATCGGCGGGAAGGAACGCCATGCCCGAGCCGTAGGCGCCGACCGTAGGCAGAGCGAGACCGAGCTCGGCTGCCACAGGCCGGAACAGACCGTCCGGCATCTGCACCAGGATCCCGGCCCCGTCGCCCGTCTTCGTGTCAGCGCCGAAAGCCCCTCGGTGGGCGAGATTCTCGAGCGCCGTGAGCCCGAGATCAACGATGGCGTGGCTCGGTCCGCGCCGGAGCTCGGCTACGAATGCGATCCCGCAAGCGTCATGCTCATTGGCGGGGTCGTACAACCCCGCCGACTCACGCTCAATCGCCATGGCGCCCCTTGTCGGTCAGTCAGCCGGTCACTCGACCTGGCCGGTTGCTACCCGGGACATCCTTGGCCCTGCTGGGTCCGATCAGGATACACGCCAGGCCCCGCCGCCGTGGCCGCTTGAGGGCCGGGCCCCGCTCGAAGGCCGGACCCCGCTCCAGGGGACCAGTGCAGACGCGATCCCGAGGCCCGGCCGGCCCAGGTCCGAACCTGGAGTCAATAGGCTGGGCGAATGACCAACGCGGACCTCCTCGTCGTCGGCGGAGGGGTCATCGGCCTCGCCTCAGCGTGGCGTGCTTGCCAGGCGGGTGCGGACGTCACCCTGGTCGACCCGATGCCGGGCCATGGGGCGTCGTGGGCAGCGGCCGGCATGCTGGCAGCGGTCACCGAGGCGCACTTCGGCGAAGAGGGCCTCTTGGGCCTGAACCTGCGGTCGGTGGAGGCGTGGGGTGGGTTTCGTAGCGAGCTCCGGACAGTGACGGGTCACGATCTCGCCTACCGAGATGACGGCACGCTCGCGGTCGCCTACGACTCGGGCGACCGCGGTGCCCTGCACGAGCTGTTCCGGTTCCAGACCGAGCTGGGGCTCGACAGTACGTGGCTCGGTCCGACCGAGTGCCGGGATCTGGAGCCGCTCCTCGCTCCGGTGATCCGCGGGGGGTTGTTCGTGGCAGGCGATCACCAGGTGGACCCGCGCCGGCTCGTCGAAGCGCTCCTGGAGGCGTGCCGCCTGAGTGGGGTCAACTTGGTCACCGACCGCGTGGCGCAGCTCACGTTGGCCGGCGAGCGCGTCATCGGCGCTTCACTCAACGACGGGGCTGTGGTCAACGCCGGCTGGACCCTGCTGGCGAACGGTTGGGAGGCAGCCGGTACTGCGGGGCTGCCGGAGTGGGCTCGCCCACCGGTTCGCCCCGTCAAAGGTCAGGTCCTACGGCTCCGCATGCCAGCCGGGCTGCCGGTGCCTCGCCACACCGTGCGCGCCATCGCCCAAGGGACGTCGCTGTACATCGTGGTACGGCCCGACGGCGAGATCGTGTGCGGAGCGACGATGGAAGAGCTGGGCGCTGACCAGAGGGTGACCGGAGGCGGCATCTACTCCCTCATGCGCGACGCTCAGCTCGTGCTACCGGTGCTCCTCGAAGCCGAGTTCACCGGAGCGCTCGCGGGCCTACGGCCGGGATCGCCTGACAACGCACCGATGATCGGGCCCAGCAGACTCGACGGCCTCCTCGTGGCCACAGGTCACTACCGCAACGGCATCCTGCTCGCACCGATCACTGCTGAGCTCGTCGTTGGCCTGCTGGCGACCGCCTCGGCCGGCGGCCAACCAGCCCTGCCCGAATGGGCGACGGCATTCGACCCCAGGCGCTTCGAGCGGGACAGGATGCCGGTCTGATGGGCTGCCAGCAGCCGGCTGCCAGCGCCGGCGGGTCTGATGTCGCAGTCAGGCTCAACGGTGAACCACGCGATGTGCCCCCCGGCACTACCGTCGGGGACGTGGTCAGGTTGATCGCCCCCCAAGCGCGAGGCATCGCTGTCGCCGTCAACGGCGAGGTCCTGCCGCGCAGTGCTTGGAGCGCGTCGGTGGCGCCAGGTGACGACGTCGAAGTCCTCACTGCTGCTCAGGGGGGCTGAGCGACGCTGCCGTCCGGACTTTTGATCGACGGCGAGACACTCCCGTCCCGCCTCATTCTCGGCAGCGGGGGTATCCCGAGCATGTCCGTGCTCGAACGCGCCGTCGTGGCGTCCGGCACCGCGCTCGTGACCGTCGCCATGCGTCGCGTGGACCCCTCCGCCCATGGTTCCTTGCTCGATGTGCTGTCCCGCCTCGGAGTGAGAGTCCTTCCGAACACGGCCGGATGTTTCACGGCTGCCGAAGCCGTGCTCACGGCTCGCCTTGCTCGGGAGGCGCTCCAGACCAGCTGGGTGAAGCTCGAGGTGATCGGGGACGAGATCTCCCTGCTGCCCGATGGCTCGGAGCTGCTGAAGGCGGCCGAGGAGCTCGTGAATGACGGCTTCGTCGTACTGCCGTACACGAACGACGACCCGGTGCTCGCTCGGCGTCTGGAGCACGCTGGATGCGCAGCGGTGATGCCGCTCGGCGCTCCGATCGGCTCGGGCCTCGGTATCCAGAACCCGCACGCCATAGCCATGATCGCTGAGTCAGCCGAGGTGCCCGTCGTGCTCGACGCCGGGATCGGGACGGCGTCGGACGCTGCGCTCGCCATGGAGCTGGGCTGCTCAGGCGTGATGGTGGCCTCCGCGATAACCCGCTGCCGTGACCCCGAGACCATGGCACGAGCGTTCGCATTGGCGGTCGAGGCCGGCGCTGCGGCCTGGGCCGCTGGTCGAATCCCGAAGCGGCGTTTCGCTACTGGCTCGAGCTCGTTCGAGGACATGGCGGACTTCGGCGCGCGAGTAGGCGCGTGAGCCCGTCACACGGGGCTGCCCAGACCGGTCCTCAGTGAGACCCACTCCCCCAGTGGCGCTCACGATCGCCGGGACTGACTCCGGCGGTGGTGCCGGCATCGCCGCTGACCTTCGGACCTTCGCCGCTCACGGTGTCATGGGGACGCTGGCGGTCACTGCGGTCACCGCCCAGAACACGCTCGGCGTGCAAGGGGTCCAAACCATCACCGCTGCGATGGTTGCGGCGCAGATCGAGTCCGTGACGTCCGATCTCCATCCCCGGGCCGCCAAGACCGGCATGCTCGCAACGGCTGAGATCGTGAAGGTCGTGGTGGCCAAAGCTCACGACGGCTCGCTGCCACCCCTCGTGGTCGACCCGGTTCTGGTGGCTTCCTCCGGCGACCCGCTATTCGACGGCCACGCCGTTCGGGATGCCTACCTCGATCTCGTCGCCGTGGCGACCGTCGTGACGCCGAACCTGTTCGAAGCTTCGCTGCTGGTTGGCCACCAGCTCCTGACAGTCGAGGAGATGGAGGCGGCCGCTCGGGAGCTGCAAGCGCTCGGCCCTGTCCTCGTGGTCGTCAAGGGTGGGCACCTGCGACAGGGTGACGAAGCGGTCGACGTCGTCTACGACGGCCGTGCGGTCTCGTTGCTTCGGGCTCGGTGGATCGAGACGCGCAACGTGCACGGGACGGGGTGCAGTTTCGCCGCTGCGATCGCCGCCAACCTGGCGCTCGGGCTCGACCCGCTGACGGCTGCGATGCGGGCGAAGCAGTACGTCCACCGGGCCGTCGAGCTGGCAGCCACCTGGCAGCTTGGTGCCGGCCACGGGCCGATCGATCACCTCGGTGCGGCCCCCGGCGCCTCCGGGAGCTGACTCAGCGGGTCAATCCGCCGCCGGCAACCGCTTCGGTGCGCCGTGCGCCCAGAGAACCTCCGGTACGGCGACCTCGCCGGAGGACTCCTGGTACGTCTCCATCAGCGCGATCAGCCAGCGGGCGGTCATGGCCGTCCCGTTCAGCGTGTGGACCGTGTGAAGCTGGCGGTCCAGATCCCGGTAGCGGATGTTCAACCGCCTGGCTTGATAGTCCGTCGTGTTCGAGCACGACGTGATCTCCCGGTACCGCGCCTGGCTCGGGATGAAGGCCTCGATGTCGTACTTCTTCGCTGCTGATGGGCCGAGGTCGCCCGCAGCGGTGCACACGACGCGATAGGGCAGGCCGAGCTTGCTGACCAGCTCCTCCTCGATAGCGAGGATTCGCTCATGTTCTGCCACCGAGTCCTCGGGTCTCGTGTAGACGAACATCTCGACCTTGTCGAACTGGTGGACCCGGAAGATGCCCCGTGTGTCGCGGCCGGCGGCACCTGCCTCCCGCCGGAAACACGTCGAGTACCCGGCGTACCGCAGGGGCAAGGCCTCGTCCTCCAGGACCTCGCCCTGGTGGAACCCGGCGAGCGCCACCTCGGAGGTCCCGGTCAGGTACAGCTCCTCCCGTTCCAACCGGTAGAGGTTCGCCTCCTCCGTCGGCAGGAAACCCGTCCCGTACATCGCCTCTTCACGCACCAGCACCGGCGGGAGCAGCACTTCAAAGCCCAGCCCCACCAGGTGGTCGAGCGCGTACCGGTACATGGCCAGCTCGAGCAGGGCAACAGCTCCGCGCCGGTAGGCGAAGCGCGAGCCCGAAAGGCGCGCCCCACGGTCGAGGTCCACGCCTCCGAGTTCCACGTGATCGCGCAACGGAAACGCGAAGACCGGCTGGGTGCCGACACGGCGTACCTCGATGGCGTCGTCGTCCGACGTACCGTCCGGGACGTCGTCAGAGGGCGGGTTGGGCACCTTCGACAGCAGATCTGCACGCAGGGTCTCCAGCTCCGCCAGCTCGCCCTCGGCCGCGCGCAGCCGGTCCTTCACCGACTGGAGGACAGCCAGTTCCTCAGGTGTCGGCCTTCCCTTGGGGCGAGTCCTCGATCGCAGCCCATCAACGGTGGCGGTGAGCTGCCTCCAGGAAGAGTCGACCGCCACCAGCTCGTCGAAAAGCTCGGCGGCTCCCTTGCGGGCCAGGGCTCGCCGGAGTGCGTCCGGTTGCTCGCGGGCGAGACGGATGTCGATCATGGCCGGTCAGCCTAGGTGGCGCTCAGTGACCGCCAATCCATCGACTCGAGCCGGCGGTCGCCTGCGCTGTTGGTCAGCGCCGTTTCTTCTTGCGGGGCCGCTGCGCGGCGGGACGGTTCTGGCTGCCCGAACCGCTCGGCCGCACGCCAGCCGGCTTCGGCCCTGCCGGCCTCGAGCGATTGCCGTTCGGCCGTGGCACGGCGTCGCTCCCGGCAGCGGGGCCGCCGCTGTCGCTGCTGCCGGCGAGGATGCCGAACTCGTCGTCGGGGTTCACTGCCGCACTTGCGGCTTCTATCCGGCCGGAACCCGGGCGGATGGGTCCGCTGGGAGCGATCCCGGATCGCCCCTTCCTCTGGCGGCGCGTGGTGCCGCGCTCCTCGCGCTCGTCGAGGAGGCCGGCCGCGAAGGCTGCCGGGGTGACCAACTGGATGGGCCTGCTCCGGGCCTCCAACTTCTGGCGGATCACGGTGTAGCGGGGCTCTCGTTCCTTCATCATCGCCACAAGCGGCGAGGCGATAAAAATGGAGGAGTACGCTCCGCTCGTCAGACCGATCAGCAGTGCGAGCCCGAAGTACTCGAGCGTGGTGGCACCAAGGATGTCGGCGCCGAGCACGAGCACCGAGAGGATCGGCAGGATCGCCACGAGCGAGGTGTTGATCGAGCGCGCCAGTGTCTGGTTCATCGAGAGGTTGACGACGTCGCTGAAGCTCAACTTGCCGGTGGCACCGAGACCCTTGGTGTTGTCACGGATGCGGTCGAACACCACGATCGTGTCGTACAGGGAGTACCCGAGGACGGTGAGGAACGCCACCACGGTGTCCGGCGTAACCAGGAAGAACGTGAGGGAGTAGATGCCGACCGTGACCAGGATGTCGTGGGCCACGGCGATGATGGCCGCGAGCGCCATCTTCCACTCGAAGAAGATCGAGATGTACGCCGAGA
>JBEKLQ010000017.1:0-53228 GCA_050010115.1 Acidimicrobiales bacterium
TCAATGGATTGGGTGCCTAGGGACCTAGTTTATAGGGAGGGTGCGCGCAAACTGCGGGCAGGTACTCCCCGAGACTCTACGTACGAGTACAACAACGCTGCATCCCAGCACCTTCCCGTACGTCTTCTGTTACGTCACGGAGCCGAGTTGGGATGGGAATCGGCACGTTGAGGTGGGATCTTGAGCGGTCAGCACCGCGGCGGTGGCACGCTGGCGCCATGCCGGCACCAGGCGCCCTGGGATCGTGGGCTGTCGGGACTCGCTCCACGTCGCTAACCTGCGGTCTGGTGACTGAACCCGATCTGTTCGCGCTCCCCGTGGACGAGGCCGATCTCGCGCGCCTCGAGGTGTGCCTGCGGGAGTCGGTGCTCGGGGAGGATCCGTTTCTCAACGAGGTCGCCAGCCATCTGATCCAAGCTGGCGGTAAGCGGCTGAGGCCTGCCCTCGCGTTGACGGCGACCGGACTGCTGCCCGGGACGGTCAGCAGGGAGACGTTGCTCGGCGGTGTCTCGGTTGAATTGGTCCACCTGGCATCGCTCTACCACGACGACGTCATGGACGAGGCCAGTCGGCGCCGCAGCGTCGACAGCGTCAACGCCCGGTGGGGCAACCTGGTCGCGATCGTGGCCGGCGACTTCCTGCTGGCCCGATCGGCGGAGATCGCCGCCAGCCTCGGGCCGGAAGTAGCCGGGCTCCTCGCCGCCACCCTTGCTCGTCTGTGCCAGGGCCAAGTCGCCGAGGTCCGGGCAGCGTTCCAGATCGACCGCGACGAGAAGGACTACCTGACGGCCATTGCCAACAAGACGGCCGCGCTGATCGCGACGGCCTGTCGCGTCGGCGGCCTCACCGCCGAGCTCGACCGAACGCAGATCGACGAGCTGACGGCGTTCGGTGAGGCCTTCGGCATGGTGTTCCAAATCCGTGACGATGTCCTCGACGTGATCGCCACCGAGGAGGAGCTCGGCAAGAAGCCGGGCCAGGATCTCACCGAGGGCATCTATACGCTCCCCGTTCAGCGAGCCCTGCAAGACCGGGTGCACGGGCCCAGGTTGAGAGACCTTCTCGGCAAGCCGCTCTCCGAGCACGAACGGGAGCTTGCCCGCGCCATTGTGGCATCTTCGCCGGGCATCCCCGCTGCCACCGAGATGGCGAGGGAATACGCCTCCGCCGCGTCGAAGGCCGCCTACCGGTTGGGCCACAACCCGCTGGCGGCGGCGCTCTCGGCGCTCAGTATGCGGGTCGTCGACGATCTGGAGCGATTGGCGCTGGCGGCCCGGGAGCGTTTCGAGGCGCTGGCCGGCTGACGCCGGCCGATCAGCTCAGTCCTACTTCGGCGGCCACTTCATCGGCGGTGCCGGCTGCTCCATCCGCCGCGTCAACCCCCGCACCGGCCTCGGCCTCAGCGGCGTCCCGTCCGGCCCCTGGCCGGAGCGCGGGGAACAGCAGCACCTCCCGGATGTGGCCCACGTCCGCCAGCAGCATGACGAGACGGTCGATGCCGAGCCCGATCCCCCCGAGCGGCGGCATCCCACGCTCCAGGGCACGGACGAAGTCGTCATCCATCACCATCGCTTCCTCGTCGCCACGCTCGCGCTCGGCGACCTGGGCGATGAACCGCTCCCGCTGGTCGTCAGGGTCGACCAACTCGCTGTAGCACTCGGCGATCTCCCGGCCGGCCGCGATCGGAGTGATCCGCTCGACGTAGCCGGGTTTCGAGCGGTGCTTGCGGGTGAGCGGTGACACCGACTGTGGGTAGTCCGCCACATGCACAGGGCCCCACAGATTGGGCTCGGTCGTCTTCTCGTAGATCGCCGTCAAGACCTGCCCGACGTCGTCACCGGGATCCACTTCGACGCCGAGGCCGGCTGCCGCGGACTGCAACTCACCGAGCGGCGTCTCGAGGCTCACCTCGACCCCGGTCACCTCTGCGATGACCTCCGAGAGCGTTGCCTTGCGCCACGGCGGCGTCAGGTCGAGCTCCCGGCCCTGGAACGTCAACTTCGTGCTGCCGGTTGCCACGAGAGCGGCGCCGCTGACGAGGTACTCGACCAGCTCGGCCATATCGAGGTAGTCGGCGTACGCCTGGTAGGCCTCGAGCATCGTGAATTCGGGGTTGTGCTTGGCGTCGAAACCTTCGTTCCGGAAGATACGGCCGAGCTCGAAGACGCGCTCAAAACCGCCGACCACGCACCGCTTCAGGTACAGCTCGGTGGCGATGCGCAGGTAGAAGTCCGCCCGCATCGAGTTGAAGCGTGTGATGAACGGCTTGGCGTTCGCTCCGCCGGCCTGGGGCAACAGGACCGGCGTCTCCACCTCGACGTAGCCCCGGGCCCCGAGCAGCCTGCGGATCTCCGCCACGACGCGGGACCTCATGAGGAAGCGGTCCCTTACGCCCTCGTTCGCCCACAGATCGACCTCGCGCTGGCGGAAACGGACGTCGGGGTCGGTGATTCCCCGCCACTTGTCCCCGAACCCGTGCCGGGCGTGGGCGAGCAGCACCCAGGAGCTCACCTTCACCGACAGCTCACCCCGCCGGGTCCTCACGACCGGCCCGGTAGCGCCGACCCAGTCGCCGAGGCTCAAGCGCTTGAACTCGGCGAAGTTCTCGGTCAGCGCCTCGAGCGCGAACAGCTGCACCGATCCGGTCCAGTCGCGGAGCGTGGCGAAAGCGAGCTTCCCTTGAACCCGGACCAGCATCAGACGGCCGGCGACCGTCACCACGTCGCCCGACTCCTCCCCGTCGGCGAGCCGGCCGGCGTAGGCGGCGGCGAGCTCGCCGGCAGGAGTCGTGCCCGCGTACCGGTACGGGACCCCAGGTGGCCCGTGCGGCTTGGGCTCCCCGGGGCCGCCCGTGTCCTTAGCGTGCTGGTCGTCGCTCATGGCCGCACACCCGATCGCTCGACGTTCCGTTCGAACACGAGGCGGAGACCGTGCAGGGTCAACCAGGGCTCGTGATGATCGATCTCCCGCGACAGCGGCCTGATCACCGCAGCGAGACCACCGGTGGCGATGACGGTCGCCTCCCCCAGCTCGTCTTTGATGCGACGGCACAGGCCGTCGACGAGACCGACGTGGCCGTAGATCACGCCGGACCGGATCGATTCGACCGTGGACTTGCCGATCACATGCCGAGGCTCGACGAGCTCCACCCGGGGCAGCGCCGCTGCATGGGCGAACAGCGCATCGGTCGAAATCTCGATCCCGGGCGTGATGGCGCCTCCCAGGTACTCGCCCGCCGCTGATATCACGTCGAAGGTCGTCGCCGTCCCGAGGTCGACGACCACGAGCGGCGGCTCGAACAGGTCGAGCGCTGCGACAGCATTGGCGATCCGGTCGGCGCCGACCTCTTTCGGGTTGTCGTAGAGAATCGGCATCCCGGTGCGGATGCCCGGCTCGATGACGACCGTCGGCACCGGGAACCAGCGCTGGGCCATCTCGCGCAGCGCAGACGTGGCCGAGGGGACCGAGGAGGAGATCGCCAGACCGGATAGTTGGCGCTGGAGCTCGTCACCACGGATGTCGTGGCCGACGAGCCGCAGGTAGTCGACGAGCAAGAGCGCGTGCTCGTCGGCGGTGCGGTCCGCCACCGTGGCGATCCTCCAGTGGTAACGCAGATCGGGCAGCTCGCCGATGGCACGCCGCCCGACGGCGGACGGATCCGGCGTGGTGTCGAACACACCGATGACGGTATGGGTGTTCCCGACGTCGAGGGCGAGCAGCACGGAAAGTGTCTAGCCGAGGCCGTGAGGGGACTCGGACACGGGGCTACGCGGCGGCTCGGGTACGGACACAGGCGGTTCGTGCACGATGGTGGCCGGCGGCGCGTCCATGAGGTCGAGGCCGATGTCGAGGATGGCCGCCGAATGCGTGAGCGCTCCCACCGACACGAAATCGGCACCGGATCCCGCCAGGGCGCCCACGGTCTCGAGCGTGACGCCCCCCGACGCCTCGACCAGCACGGAACCTGCTCGGCCGCGAGGGTGTGCACGGACGAGGTCGACGCAGTCACGAAGCTGGGCCGGGGTCATGTTGTCGCACAGGACGAGGGTGGCCCCGGCTTCGACCGCCTCGGCCACCTGGTCGATACGGTCGCACTCGACCTCAAGCATCCTCCCCGGCCACAGCTCGAGCGCGCGTTCGACGGCTTCGGTGATCGACGCGTGCCCGAGATGGTTGTCCTTCACCAGCACGCCTTCGGAGAGGCTGCCTCGGTGGTTCGTCCCGCCGCCGGCGCGCACCGCCGCCTTCTCGAGAGCTCGCAGGCCGGGCGTGGTCTTTCGGGTGTCGAGGATCCGGCAGCCAGGGTTGTGGGCAGTGGCGGCCTCGACGAAGCGCGACGTCAGCGTTGCGACGCCGGAGAGGTGGCAGAGGAAGTTGAGCGCGGTGCGCTCGGCGGTGACGATGGAGGCGAACCGGCCGCGTAGCGAGGCGATCACTTCGCCCGGCACCACCAGGTCGCCGTCGTCCAACCTGAGCGTCAGCTCCAGCCCCGCGTCGACCTGGTGGCACGTTTCGAGCACGCACGCGGTCCCAGCCACGACGCCATAGGACCGGCTGACGAAGGCAGCTTCGCCCAGAGCGGACTCCGGCAGCAGAGCGGCGGTGATGTCACCCAGCGGGAGGAGATCTTCCTCCAGCGCGAGAGCGACGGCGCGGCGCACCGCCGACAGCGGTGGGTGAAGACGGCTCAACGCTGTGCCCCGTGGACCAGGCGGACGAGGTAGTCCGCCGAGGAGTCCGGGAAATCCGAGCGGGTGTGTGCTCCCCGACTCTCCTCCCGGGCAGAAGCCGCTTCGACGAGCGCCCTGGCGAGAACCAGGAGGTTCGAGAGTTCGGCGTGGGCCGCGGTCCGCGCGCTGACGGGTGGCAGTGCTCGCCCGATCTCGTCGACGACCTTCGCCGCCGCTGCCAGCGACGCTCCGTCACGGACCACGCCGGCGTTGGCGGTGAGGGCAGCTTGGAGCGCCGCCCGGCTCTCGGCGACGGAATCGCCAGCCGATCCGCCAGCCGAACCCACGGCAGGACCCACGGCCGGTGCAGACGACGACACGGCGTCCGGTACCGCAGATGACGGACCGCTGCTGGCGCACCGGCAGTTGTCGAGCTTGCGGAGCGGGATCGTCGGGTGCTCCGCGAGGACACCGGTCCGGCCACCGGAGTCGCCCGGCGAGCGGTCGGACATGATGGCATCGACGACCCGGGCGCCGAAGACCATGCCCTCCAGCAAGGAGTTGGAGGCGAGGCGGTTGGCGCCGTGGACACCGGTGCAGGCGGTTTCTCCGGCGGCCCAAAGGCCGGGGAGTGCCGTGGCGCCATCGAGGTCGGTCAGGATCCCGCCGCTCAAGTAGTGCGCCGCCGGTGCCACAGGGAGCCAGTCACGAGCCGGATCGAGCCCGACGGACGTGAGCGACACGTAGATCGTCGGGAAACGACGAGCGAAGTCCTCGAGACCGGTGCAGTCCAGCCAGACGTGCTCCGAGCCGGTCGAGGCCAGCTCGCGGGCGATCGCCCTGCTCACCACGTCACGCGGAGCGAGCTCCTCGACGAACCGTTCGCCGTCCGCGCCCCGGAGCAGCGCTCCGTGACCCCGCAGCGCCTCGGAGACGAGTGGGCGAGGCATCGCCGGGTGGTGGAGCGCCGTCGGGTGGAACTGCACGAATTCCAGGTCCGCCACTGGGACGCCCGCTCGCACGGCCATGGCGATGCCGTCACCGGTCGCCTCGGCCGGGTTCGTCGTCACTGCAAACAGTTGGCCGGCTCCACCGCACGCCAGCACGACGTGGGTCGCCTCCACACGTTGGGCGACCCCGGCCGGATCGAGGGCGACGACGCCAGTGCACCGCCCGTTCTCGACGACGAGGTCACGGGCGAACCAGTGCTCGAGTACTGCTGCGGCGCTCGCTTCGACGGCATCGACGAGCGCCCGCTCCACCTCAGCACCGGTGGCGGTGCCGCCGGCGTGCAGGATCCGCGGCATCGAGTGGCCACCCTCGCGCGCTCGCGCCAGCTCGCCGGCCGGGCCACGGTCGAACACCGCACCGAGGGCGATCAGCTCGTGCACCCGCGCCGGGCCTTCGTCGACGAGGACTCGAACGGCAGCCTCGTCACACAGGCCGGCGCCGGCGCGCAACGTGTCGGCCAAATGGAGGTCGGTCGAGTCCTCGTCACCCGGCAACACCGCTGCGACGCCACCTTGGGCCCACCGGGTTGTCGCCTGCTCGAGCACCCCTTTGGTGAGCACCCCGACTCGGGCCTCGGCCAACTGGCCAAGCCGGACGGCAGCCGACAGGCCCGCAACGCCGCTGCCGATGACGAGCACGTCGAGCCGTTCGCTCACCGGTCGGGCTCCTCCACGGCGGGGCTCGGCCCTATGGACATCGGCCCTATGGACATCGGCCCTATGGACATCGGCCCTATGGACATCGGCCCTACAGACATCGGCCCCACAGACGCCGGCCCCACAGTCGCCGGCGCCACGGGCGACAGCGAGGCGGCGACGTTGTCGATCAGGCGGATCGGCCCCACCTGGGCAGCCACGAGCAACCTCACCTCGGACTCGATGTCGAGCACTGGGCGCAGCGATACGGGATCGGCCACAACGGCGTAGTCCATGTCGACCATCGGCTCGGCTCGCAACACACCGGCCATAGCGTGCTCGACCGGGGCCGGGTTGCGCTCACCGCCGGCGATCAGGTCCCGCCCCGTGCGAAGTGCACGCCAGAGCGTGGCTGCCGCCTCCCGCTCCGGCGGGCTCAACCTCGAGTTGCGGCTGGCCATGGCCAGGCCGTCGGGCTCCCGCACGGTCGGGCAGCCTACGACGTCAACCCCGAGATCGAGATCCGCCACGAGCCGCCGGACGATCGCCAACTGCTGGAAGTCCTTCTCACCGAAGTAGGCACGGCAGCTGCCGGCGAGGCCGAGCAGCTTCGTGACGATGGTCGCGACGCCGACAAAGTGCCCTGGGCGGGACGTGCCTTCGAGCACCTGTGCCAATGCGCCTGGCTCCACGGTCGTCTCGGTCGGTCCTGCGGGGTACATCTCGGCCACCGACGGAACGAACACCACGTCGACGTCGGCGTCCCGGCACCGCTCGAGGTCCGTGTCGAGATCGCGGGGGTAGCCGGCCAGGTCCGCCGCATCGCCGAACTGCGTCGGGTTCACGAAGATCGTGACGGCCACACAGTCACAACCCGACCGGGCGGCCTCCACGAGGGCGAGATGGCCGGCATGCAGTGCGCCCATCGTCGGCACGAGGCCGACCGACCCGCCACCGTCCCGGGCCGACTGGAGCGCCTTGCGGAATGCCTCCTTGGTCTCGACCAGGTCCACTAGGGATGCTGCCGCGGAGGGGCAAGCGCTGGCACGAGCGGCACAGGTCCCGGCACGGCGCCTAGCTGGTCGGGATGTGCTCGGCATCGGCGAGCAGGTGCTCGTCGATCAAGCGCTCCGTCAAGCACTCGGCCAGGCGTTCGGCCAGCGCCACACCAGAGTCGTAGCCCGGTAGCTCGGCCCGATCGAGCACCGCACGGTGACGGTCGATCGTGACTCCGTCGCCCCGGGATGCCGGGCCGGTGAGGGCGCGTTGTGGTCCGAGCATCGCCACGTCGTCCAGTGCGCCTCGGGCGAGCGGCAAGAAGGCTTCGAGCGGGAGGCCGACTGACTGCGCCACGCGCTCCACCTGGCCGAGCAGCCCGACAAGATGGTTGGCGGCGATGCAGGCAGCTGCGTGGTAGGAAGCCCGCTGCTCGTCAGGCACGACGATCGGCTGGCCGCCCAGCTTGAGCGCCAGGTCGGTCGCCAGCTGGTCGCCGGCGACGGCGAAGAACGGGTGGCCGCGCAACCGGAGCGTGCCGATCACGGGATCGGGCAGGGTGACGAGCGGGTGCAACGACGCCCGTCGTGGGTGCGGAGCGAGCACCTCGAGACCCAGCGAGCCCGAGCAGTGCAGGACAACCGTCGTGGCGACCGGCTCGATGGCAGCGGCCACCTGGGCGACGAGGCGATCAGGCACCGCCAGGAGTACGGCATCGGTGTCGCGGGCTGCGTCGCCGAACGCGTCGGATCGGTGCAGTACCCCCCGTACCTCGATGCCCACGGCGGCGAGCGCGCCTTCGAAGGACTTGCCGGCGCGTCCCCCGCCGACGATGCGAATCGACGTCATTGTTGTACAGCCTCGCTCTCAATCCAGCCCTGCAGGGGTGCCGGTCGTTCAGCTGTGGTCGATGGTACCAATCCTGCGCACGTCGGTCGCCAGTGTCGCCGCCCCGGGCACCGTCGCCCGCCAGCCAGGCGGGACGAGCCCGGGGTCCAGCTCTTCGAGAGGTGCGAGCACGAAGCCCCGCTCCGTCATCCGCGGGTGCGGCACGGTGAGATCCGGGTCGTCGAGCTGGACACCCTCGATCCACAGGACGTCGACGTCCAGCGTTCGTGGGCCGTTACGGACCGTCTGCACTCTGCCGGCGTCTGCTTCGAGACGGTGGGCAAGTGCGAGCAGCTCACCGGGGGGGAGATCGGTTTCGATACGCACCACGACGTTGAGATAGGGACCCTGTGCCGGGCCACCGACCGGTGCGGTCTCGTAAACCGACGATGTGAGCAGGTTTGGATCGACCTTCCGCAGCGCGCCGGTGGCACGGCGCAGATATGCCATCCGGTCGCCGAGGTTCGAACCGAGCCCGAGGTAGGCCTTCACACCGTCGTACGGCGGAGGCGGACGCCGACCGAAGCGACATGAGCGGCTACCGGCGGACGGATCTTGCGCACCTCGACGGTGACGGCCTCCACGCCCCGGCGGCCGAGCACCTCCTCCGCGATGGCGCTGGCCAGGGCCTCGAGCAGGGCGAAGCGTTTGGTCTCGATGATCTCGACGACGGCGGCGATGACGGTGCTGTAGTCGACAGTCGCCTCGAGGTCATCGGTGCGAGCCGCAGGCGCCAGGTGAGTCTCGATCGTGATGTCCACCTCGAACGGCTGCGCTCGCTCTTGCTCCTCCGGCAGGACCCCGTGGTGCCCGAGCGCCCTCAGACCCGTGATCTCGATGCTGGAGGCGCTCAACCCTTCACCACGCTTCACCGTCCGGGATCGGGTGGCACCTGGCGCGGAGGGAGGTTGTCGACCAGGGCCACGAGACGCCGGCCGGCCGACCCCATCTGGCGCGTGAGAATCTGCTCGACCACCGCTATCGCCTGCGGGCCTTCGGGCAGCATGCCGCTCCAGCGGATGTAACCCGCCATCACACCCATGATCCGGTCGCCGAGCTCGTCCTGGTGCACGAGAATGCGCTCGCCGGCGCGCAGCCACCCGTACATCGCCGGGTACAGCTCGGCGAGCGTGGCCTCGGCTTCGGCATCCGCTGTCTGCGAGAGCGGGAAATGCGACCAGGCGAGGCGGAATTCGTCGTAGGCGTAAAGGTTGTGCGACGACGTGAGCAGCGACACCACCCGATCGAAACCCTGCGCCCTCAACCACAGGAGCTCCTCCTGGCGCCGGACCTTCCGGTGGTTCGGGGCGTAGCCGCCGGGCCGCTCGCTCACGGCCAGGCTGTCCTTGATGATCCACGCGAAGTTGCGCGGGACGATGCCTGCGGCCCAACGCCCTCTCATGCCGGCACCGCCGATCTCATCGATCCGACGAGCTTGGCCGCTTGCACGGTGGCCGCCACGTCGTGCACGCGCACGGCTGCGGCACCATTGACCATGGCCACGGTCGCCGAGGCCAGCGAGCCCTCGTAGCGCTCGGAAACCGGCGCCGGCGGGCCTTCTGACTCGAGGGTGCCTGCCGCGATCCGTCCGAGAAAGCTCTTGCGGCTCGTACCGACGAGGACCGGGTAGCCGAGGGCCACCAGTTCGCCGAGGCGGGCCAGCAGTTCCAGGTTGTGCCGCCCCGTCTTGCCAAAGCCGATCCCGGGGTCGACCCACACCTCTGCGACCCCCGCTTCGGTGGCGCGGGCGGCGCAGGCGGCGAGGTACCTTGCCACTTCGGCCACGACGTCGTCATAGCGGGGATCGGTCTGCATATCCGCAGGCGTGCCCTTCCGGTGCATCGCCACGAATGCCACGCCCATCTCGGCGGCAACGTGGTCGAGGGTGGCGGACACGTCGTTGACCATAAACGCCCCAGCTTCGACCGCGCGCCGAGCGACCTCGGCCTTGGTGGTATCGATCGAGACGCGCACGTCGCCGGCCAGCGCCTCGATGACCGGGATGACCCTGCCCAGCTCCTCGCCAGCCGCGACCGGAGCCGCTCCCGGGCGGGTCGACTCGCCTCCCACGTCAACGATGTCGGCGCCTTCGGCGATCATCTGGCGCCCGCGGGCGATGGCGGCGTCATGATCCAGGTACCGCCCACCGTCGAAGAACGAGTCAGGAGTGACGTTCACGATGCCCATGACGAGTGGGTGAGCCAGTTCCGGGACGTAGAGCGTCACCTTCAGGCTCCTCGTGTGCCGCGCACGAAGGCCATCGCTTCGGCGCGCGTTGCGGCGTCCTTGCGGAACAGTCCCCGCACAGCTGACGTCACCGTGAGCGTGCCGGGCTTGCGCACACCCCGCATCGACATGCACAGGTGCTCGGCCTCGATCACGACGAGAACCCCACGCGGGCCGAGCACCCGCTCGATGGCGTCGGCGATCTGGGTCGTCATTCGCTCTTGGACCTGTAGCCGGCGGGCGTAGCCGTCCACCACCCGGGCGAGCTTGGACAGGCCCGTGATGCGCCCATCCGCCGATGGGATGTACGCGACATGGGCTTTGCCGAGGAACGGCACCAGGTGGTGCTCGCACAACGACGCGAACGCGATGTCCTTCACCATCACCATCTCGTCGTGCTCGGCTGCGAACGTCACCGTGAGGTACTGGGCAGGGTCCTCGTTCATTCGGCCGAAGATCTCCTCGTACATCGCCGCCACCCGGGACGGCGTCCGCAGGAGCCCATCGCGGGCGGGTTCCTCGCCGATGGCGGCAAGCAGCTCCGCCACGGCCCGCTCCGCCCGGTCCAGATCGACGCTCATGAAGGCTCGCCGCCGACGTAGACGCGCAGGTCGGCAAGGTTCCGGTACCGCTCCGCCACGTCGAGGCCATAGCCCACTACGAAGTACGGCTCGATCTCGAAGCCGATGTACTCCACGTCGAAGTTCGCCCGCTGCTGGCCGGTCTTCAGCAGGAGGGTGCAGATCGCCAGTGACTCCGGCCCGCGGGCGAGCAGGCTCTTGCGGAGGTACGACAGCGTGAGGCCGCTGTCCACGATGTCCTCCACCACGATCACGTGGCGCCCCGTCAGGTCGAGGTCGAGGTCCTTCACGATGCGCACGACACCGCTCGTCTTGGTGGCGGTCCCGTATGAGGCAACCGCCATGAAGTCCATCTCGAGCGGCAGCTCGATCGCCCGCGACAGGTCGGCGAGGAAGACGAAGGCGCCCTTGAGCACGCCGACGAGGAGCGGGGGTCGGTCGGCGTAGTCCTCGGTGATCTGCTGCCCGAGCTCGATCACACGGTGTGCGATCCGCTGTTGTGACACGACCACTGCCCCGAGCATCGGATCGAGGGCCACCCAGTCCTGATTCGAGTGAGGTCGAGCGTCAGACGGCGAAGCGGGCCCTCCCCTAACCCCTGCGGTAGCTGTGGCAGCAACTCCCTCGGCATCGTCGGAAGCGTCGGCGGCCTTGCCTGGTCCCGTAGCCAGCTCAGCGCTCTCCGTCACGGGCGCCGACGTTATCGTCACCGCCAGCACGCTGGGCGGGCTCCAGGAGCAAACGTCCGGCCGATCGCCGTACCCGGCGACCGCCGGCGATCTCGCATGCGAGCGCCCGCTTCGATGCCACCTGCAGCACCCGCTCCACGGTCGCGCTGTCGGGTGGATGGCCCTCGGCGTCGGCCTCCCGCAGCCAGCGGCGCACCGCCCGGCGCGCCAGGACCGGTGCAGCCGCCGCCAGCCCGGTGGCATCCGTCGGGTCGAGCGCGAGCGCCAGCACATCGAGAAGCTCGCTCTCGTCGGCGAAATGCTGAGCTTGCCGCGCGAGCAGCGGGACGAGATCGCGGCCCGCAATCGCTGAGAGCGCCGGCAACACCTCGTGGCGCACTCGATTGCGCAGGAGGCCGACATCGGCGTTCGACGGGTCATGCACGACCTGAAGGGCGAGCTCGGAACAGAGCTGGTGAGTCTCGGTACGACGAATGGCCAGGATCGGGTGCCGAGGTCCCCGGCGCATACCAGCGAGGCCGTCAGGGCCGGCGCCTCGCAGGGTGTTAAGGAGGACCGTTTCTGCCTGGTCGTCGGCGGTGTGGCCCGTGGCGACTCCCTCCGGCAGTGCGCCAAAGCGTGCTGCCCGAGCGCGAGCCTCGAGATTCGGGCCAGGAGCGACGGACACCCGCAGTGACACGAAACCAGCCCCGAACCGCTCCGCCGCCGCCTGCACCACCGGCGCCTCCTCCGCCGAGCCGGGCCTCAGCCCGTGGTCGACGTGGTAGGCGACGGGCCGGCATCCGGCCTCGGCCGCCAGCGCCAGCAGAGCGAGCGAGTCCGGGCCGCCCGACACGGCGAGGGCGATCTCGATGCCCGCCGGCGGGAACGTGCAGCGGGCGACGAGCCGCGAGACTGAGGTCACCATCGCCTCATCAGCTCGGCTCACCACCTCGGCACGACACAGCAGCAGGTCAAGCGAGCTCGCGCGTCCGACCTCCGAGGCGGTTGACCCAGCGAGATGGGTCACGCACCTCCTCGAGGGTCGGTAGGTGCGACGGGTCTTCCCAGACCCTCGCCAACAGCTTCGGTCCGCCCGCTCGCTCGACCGCCTCCACGAACTGCTCGCCTTCCCGGTACTGCCGCATCTTCGCCTCGAGACCGATGAGCTGCTGGATGAGGCGAGTCATGCCACTTGCCGACTCACGGCGTGCTTGCAGCGTCTTGGCAAAGCGCTCGGCTCCGGGGATGCGGTCTGCAGCGGCACGGTTCATGGTCACGTCGCCGTGGCCTTCCAGCAGGCTCATCAGCGCCTGGATCTGGTGGATCGTGACGAGCTGCTCAGGCGATGCGAAGGCCCCGAGCAGCCCTGCGTCGAGCGGGTTGCGCCGGGCCCGGATGTCGGCTGCCATGCGAGCGACAGCCGCCATGATCTGCTTGGGCTCCGGCGAGGTGAGCGTGAGAGCCTTGTCGACCAGCCCGAGGAAGTATCCCCGCATCCAGGGGACTCCCGTGAACTGCGCCCGGTGCGTGAGCTCGTGCACGGCGATCCACAGCCGGAATTCGTGCGAGGGGAAGCCGTGGCGGCGCTCCAAGGCGACGACATTCGGCCCGACGTAGTACACCGAGTCGTCGGGCCCGTCGCCTTGTTCTGCTCGGAACAGGTCGTACTGGCCGAGCACCCGGGTCGACATCCATCCGAGCACAACGCCCAGCTCCGTGCCTGCGGCCACCCTGGCGGCTTTGGCCATGGGGAGCGGCAGATTGCGGCCAAGACCGCCTTCGGCGCCCGCTTTGTCGAACAGCGGGCGAAGCAGGCGGCGGAACGAGCCGATGTTCGCCCGCACCCAGCCGGCGCGATCGGTGACATCGGCTCGCGCCGGGCCGACGGACGTGAGACCCGTTGACTCCTCGACGAGTGACTCGGCGAGCGGTGTCAGCTCGGCGAACTGGTCATCGAGACGCTGGCGCGAGCGCGGGTCAATCTGAGGTGCTGTCCGCTGGGCCACTCGACGGGCAACACGCTCGGCGAGCGCCCAATCCACCAACTCGGGCATGTCGTCCACCTCAGCATCGTAGGCGGGCCGACTTCCTTGGCGGGCCCCGCCGGCGGCTCAGGCGCCTTCCCGGTCTCCGAGGCTGACCTCATCGGCATCCGCCGTCACTCCGACCGGCTCGCCAGGAGTCGAGTGCTCGTGCTGGATCGAATCGGCGATCCGCTGACGAAGGCTGTCCGGCACGGCGTCGCGGCACTTGTCGTGCACGACGCGGCGCAGCTCCGCCTCAAAACCGAACATCTGCAAGCACGGCGAGCACGAATCCAGGTGCGCCTCGATCTCCTGACGGCGCACTGCCGTCAGCTCACCGTCCAAGAAGTGATAGATGCGGTGCAACGCCTCCCGGCAGTCGAACATGTCCTGACGTTTATCGCCCATCAGCCTCGCCTATCGACGTCACCACTGCTGTCTGGCCAATTGTCACGATCGCGTGTCCTCACGACTCGACGGCCACGAGTCCTCGGGCCATCCCATAGTCGTGCAACGCCTTCTGGAGCGCCCTTCTTCCCCGATGCAGCCGGCTCATCACCGTGCCGATGGGTACATCCATGATCTCGGCGATCTCCTTGTACGAGAAACCCTCGACGTCAGCCAGCAGCACCGCCATCCGAAAGCTCTCGGGAAGTGACTCGACGGCCTGCTTGACCTCGGTGTCGGTCATCGACTCCAGCACCTCGTCCTCGGCGCTTCGCCCGGCGGCTGCCGCTTCGAGACCTCCGATCCGATGGAACAGGTAGAAGTCCTCGACCTCTTCGAGCTCGCTCTCCTCCGGGTGGCGGCGGCGCGCCCGATAGGCGTTGATGAACGTGTTCGTAAGGATGCGGTAGAGCCACGCCTTCAGGTTCGTGCCTTCCTTGAACGAGGCGTAGCCGCGGTAAGCCTTGAGGTAGGTCTCCTGGACAATGTCCTCGGCGTCCGACGGGTTCCGCGTCATCCGGAGCGCAGCAGAGTACAGCGAGCCCATGAATTGCTCGGTGTCCTCCGCGAACCGCGCCTGATCGGCCACGGAGGAACCCTACTGGCAGATCCGGACCCGCTTGAACGCGGCGGCGAGCCTGCCTAGGCGTTGGCGAGCAGATCGCGAGGGTCTAGCTGGATGAGGACCTGCGCCCACCACGCCATAGCACGGCGGCCGGAGCACCGAGCCACTTTGGAGTCGAGCCGGGCGAACTGAGCCTCCTCCTCGGTGGGGGGACGGAGCGCGAACAGCGCCCGGTTGGCGGACCCGGCGAGGCGGTCGAACGACTCCGCCGCCTCGTCCGACAAAGCTCCCGACTTTCGCACCCGGAGTGCGAACTCTTGGAATGTCTCAGCTCTTCGGCGATGCAAGCCGGCCGCGGCCAGCACCGTGGTGGCCTCCTGCCACGCGAGCAGCACCGTCCGGAGCGGTTCACGGCTTCGACGGTGCCGCACGAATCGCCAGGTCGGGACCACGAGCGCCCACAGCATGGCACCCACGAGGAGAGCGATGAGGACATCGACCACATCTCCGGAGCCAGGCGGTTGCGCCCGTCTGGCCGGCGAGGGGCTCGACGGGGTCTTCGGGATCGTGAAGGTGCTGCCGGTCGTGCCACCTGGCGCCGGCTGAAAGTTGTGGGCCGGCGGCAGGGTCACTCTTGTGGAACGGCCACCGACGGGGCTCGTCGTGGTCGGCACGGTCGTCGGCACGGTGATGGCCGGGTACGGCGGGCTGCCGGAGCCGGGCGTCGGCTCGAAGTCGATCCATCCCGTCCCGGGGAAGTACACCTGCGGCCAGGCATGCACATCCTTGCCAGTGACGATCCAGGCGCCGTGACTGGGAGCGGACGGCAGGAAGCCCACCGCCACCCTCGTCGCCAAGCCATCGATGCGTGCCAGAACGGCGAAGGCGCTGGCGAACTGCTGGCAGTAGCCGGCGTGACTGGAGAACAGGAAGCTCGACAGCGCCACGTAACTACCGGTCTGGTCCACCGGAACGGTCGTCGGGAGGACATAGTGGAACGGCGGGGACAGGAGGAAGTCTTGAATGGACTCGGCCTTGTCGACCTCGCTCATGCCGGGCGTGACGAGGGTCTGCGCTAGATCGACGATCGCAGCGGGGATCGGTGTCGGCAGCTGCAGATCCATGGCGGGGGCAGGCGCAGCGCTCGGGTTGAGGAACTCTTGGGCAACGGCAGGGCTCGGCATCCACCATGCCTGCAGGCCGTAGGCGAACTCCTCGCTCATCGAGCCCGGAATCGTCACGGGGCCGTCACTGCCCTGGATCGTGGCGTTGTTCGGGCCGTCGATGCTCCTGACCGGTCCGGGTGCCGGCAGCTCGTCGCCGGCGAGATCGATGTCCGAGATCACCTGGGTGATCAGCTCTCTGTTCGTGAACTTGATCGGACCAGGCAGGTGAGCCTCGAGCGAGATCATCTCGCCGGAGAACTGCCGGACGCGCGCCAGGTGCCCGCCGCTTGATCGGGTCCATTGGTCGCCGTTGAAGTTGTCGAGCACCGCCAGCACCTCGCGCGTCAGCGTCGATCCGCCGTAGACCGTCAGCAGCGCCACGTCAGCGTTGTTGATCTCCTCCTGGCCCACCTGCACCAGGTTGTTGACGGTGACGGGCCCAGTGGACCCACCCGACGGCCCGCCGACGTTCTGGGACGAGCCGTGGCCGGAGCTGCGCCAGGCTACGAGCGGGAGGCTGGTGGCGCCCGGGAGCAACGGCCCGACCACGCCGCCGGCCACCGCTGCGACGATCACCAAAGCCGGGACCGTTGACGGGACGCGGCTGAAGACACGCATCGAGCCACTGCGCCTCACACGAGACCCGACCAGGCCGGCCTCGTCCAGCTGACCTCTGGTGCCTTCCACCCGGGCCGTGACCACCTGTTCGCCGGACGCGACGCGAGGTACGCCGGCGAGATACCAGACGGCGAGAGCGGCGAGGGCGGCAAGCTCAGGTGCCCGGCCGGTCGGCGTGCCGAGCGTGCCGGTGAACACGACGATGTCGAACGCAGGAACGAGCGCCACGATCGCCGGCAACGTGGTGTCGGCGTCGAGCGCCTCGGCCGCCAACGCGAGGGCTCCCGCCGCCCAGGCCGTCGCCAGCACCAACCCGGCTGCCTCGCGTACGGGCGCCACCCGGTACGAGAAGATCGTCCAGGCCGCCTGCAACTGGCGGCCGACCAGGTGCTGCGTCGCGCCAAGTGGCAAGGCCCAGTGGAAGGTCGCCCCGTCGACGATGGCGACAGGGACCAACGCGACGAGGACGGCTGCCAACAACCAGAGGCCCCAGCCACCCACCCGGCGGCCCTCGCGGCTGACCCTTCTCGCCAAATGGGCCAGCACGTGCGCTCCGATGCACACGGGGATGGCGATCGCGAGCTCACCAGGGCCGGAGAAGCACCGGGCGAAAGTCGCGACGGTGACGGCGTCGATGAGGACGAGCGCCATCCAGGGAGTGATCACACGGCCTCCGCGTGTCGGTCATCATCGGCCGACGCCAGATCGGCAAGGGTGGTGTCGAGGGAGCGGGACTCGCCGATGGGTAGATCGAGAGCCGTGTTCCACAGGTCGTGGATGGCGCGGTCCACGGGTAGGTGGACTGCGATCTCGTTGCGGGCAAGCCGCGCGAAACGCGCGTCCTCACCGCCGACGAGCACCAGCAGGAGCGTCCCCACTCCGGGTGGTAGCTGCGACAGCACGTCCGGGTTGAGCTCGGCGTCCTCGGCGCGCTCTGCTGCCTCGACCGTGATGAGCACGCTCAAGTCCTCCATCCAGCCGCGACCGGTGAGCCGGCTGATCATCGGATGCGTTTCACCGAGACCATCGGGCTCCGAATCACCCGCGGCCGCACGACGGTGCCGGCTCGGCAAGGGGGCATCGGAGGGCTCGAGGGTCGCCATCTGGACCACGATGGTCTCGAGATGCGCTGGACCGTCAGACATCTCGCTGTCGTAACCGCCCGTCGTGAGGAAACGGAGCTGGCCCTCGCGAGCAGCCACAGCGGCGAGGCTGGCGGCGATCTCCACGGCCCGCTCGAACGCCTCACCTCCTCCCCGGTTCGTCCCGAGGACGATCGTCGTACCGGACCGGCGGGAGAAGTCAGGATCACCGCCCTCTCGCACCATCAGGTCTCCGACACGGGCAGTTGTCGGCCAGTGGATCCGGCGCAGGTCGTCCCCGGGCACATACGGCCTGAGCATCGACGCGCCCGTCAGGATCCGCTCGGCGGCCGAGTGGGTGCTCTCGTACCCACCCAGGCCTGCGCTGAGCGGCAGCGTGTGAGGGAGCTCCTCGATCCTCGGGCGCACCAGGTACGTGACCCTGCCTGTCGAGGTCAAGCGCTCGGTAGCCAGACCGAGGCCGTCGGTCAGCACTACGTCGTAGCCGTTGATGCTGTGGCGTCCGCGGCGCGTGCTGTCGAGACCGATCGTCACCATGGCACGCTCGGCCGGCGAGAGCCGCGGAACGAGGATGCGATGGCGGCCGCCGCCGCCGGCCGGGAGCATCTGGAGCCGGTTGGCAGGGGTCGGTACCGCGCCGGTGTTCTCGACGAACAGCTCCAAGACCGTCGGCTGGCCGGCTTCGATGACCTCCGGCGACAGCCGGGCGGAGACCGTGGTCCGGGCATGGGATCCGCGGACCCGCACGACACTCACGATGAGCAGTGCCGCGATTGCAGCTAGGACTCCGAACAGTTCGGTGATGCCGAGGACACGCCCTGCGACCAACAGGACGACGCAAGCCACGAGGGACGCGCGTCCTCGTCTGGTCAGCACGCCGGACGCTCCCCAGTACCGATGGGCGGTCGCGCCTCAGCGCGACGCGCGCTCGCCCTCGAGGATGGGGACTTTGGCCAGCAGCTCGTTCACGACAGCGGCGACGTGGTTGCCGCCAGCCGTGCGCGCCGTGCGCAGCTCGAGCCGGTGCCCCACGACGGGCAGCGCCAGCGCCTTCACGTCATCAGGGATCACGTAGTCGCGGCCGTGCAGCACTGCCCAGGCACGGGCGGCTCGTTGCAGAGCGAGCCCGGCCCGCGGCGACATCCCGAGCAGTACCGCCGGGTGCGTCCGCGTCGCGTTGGCGAGGTCGACGATGTACCGCTGCACCGCCGTGGAGCAGTGAACCTCCCGGACCCGTTGAGCGAGCTCGAGCACCGCCTCGGGTGTCGCCACGGACTCCAGATCCACGAGTGGCTCGTCCACGCCGTGACGTTCCAGCAGATCGACCTCTGAGGCAGGGTCGGGATACCCGATATGGATCCGCATCAGAAAACGGTCCAACTGGCTCACCGGGAGCGGGTAGGTACCTTCGTGCTCGATCGGGTTCTGCGTCGCGATCACCATGAACGGCTCGGGCAACGGGTACGTGACACCTTCGACCGTGACCTGCCGCTCCTCCATCGCTTCGAGCAGGGCGGACTGGGTCTTCGGAGGGGTACGGTTGATCTCGTCGCCGAGCACGATGTTGGCGAAGATCGGCCCGGGACGGAACTCGAATTGCGACGTGGCCCGGTCGTAGATGCTGACGCCGGTTACGTCGGATGGGAGGAGATCCGAGGTGAACTGGATTCGCCGGTGCCGACATTCGACCGACGCGGCGATGGACTTCCCGAGGCTCGTCTTCCCGACGCCGGGAACGTCCTCGATCAAGAGGTGTCCGCCGGCGACCAAGCACGTCACGGCATGCCGAATAGCCAACTCATTGCCCTGGATCACTTTCAGGACGTTGTTGACGATCGCCGTGAACAGCCCGTCCGCGGGTCCCCCGTCCATAGTCACTTCGTAAGCTTCGCAGCTACCTGGGAGGCGCGCGTACGCGGCCCTGGACCGTACGGTGGGCCGGCAGCGGCGGTGCCCCCCGCACCGAAGCACACGAACGCGCTGGCGGCGAGCGCGGCGAGTGCCCGGTCGGACCGTCCTGCCAGCTCAGCGGGCTCGAGTTCCCGGAGACCATGTCCGATCTGTGTCAGGGCGAGGGCGGCAGCCGGCCCGCACCCAGCAGCCAGGCGCCGGTGCAGGCTGGCCATCACCTCGGGCGTGGTTGCATCGGGCACAGGGACGACGCCGGCCACGATGGCCCGCGAACCGAGCGACAACAACGCTGCAGCCGTTCCCATGAGCTCGTCGCCCGGCTGGACTTCGCTGCGACCGGCGTCACAGGCGGAGAGGATGATGAGCTGGGGCGGATCACCGATCTCCTCCAAGTCGTAGACCGTGAGCGGACCGTCGGCGACGTCGAGGGACGAGAACAGCGCATTGTCCGCCCGGAACCGCCCGTGGGCAACGACATGGGCCACGCCCGCCCCTCGCATCGCCGCCGCGACCGCCCTCGCCGTCGCAGCGCCGCCGTCGAGGATCCGGGCGCCAGCCCAGAGTGACGCGATCGCCTCGACCTCCCGCCGCCCCCGAGGGATGCCCGGACCAACGACCAGGACCGTGTGACCGGGGCGGGGCGGCGCAGTGGCGCGGTTCAGCCACAGCGCAGCAGATGGCGTCACCGACACGGCTCGGCCCTGAAGGCTCGGGAGGACCGCCCAGGGCATCGAATGCAGCGAGCCGGTTGGAACCAGCACGATCTCCGGAAGCCTGGCGGACAGGCCGACCCGGAGGCTGCCAGGCTCAGCCGGTTCGGGAAGGTCGTCGCTGAGCGGGGCGAAGATCAACGTGTCTGCCTCGCGAGCGGCCCGCTGCAGCAGCTGCGCGGCGGCCACCAGGCTTGCTGGTGAGTCACGTCCGACAATCAGGCGACCGAGGGCGAAGCGCACTGCCGCCCGCCAACGCTCGAGCTCCTCGACCGGTCCGAGCTCGCGCATGACGCAGGTGCGCTCTGTGGCGACCACGGCGTGCAACAGCCCGCCACTGTGCACCAGCTCAACCAAGACGCGCTCGGTGGGAGGTCCCAAGGCGGCCTGCAGCTGGCGGAGCGTCACTGCCGGTGGGGCCGCGCGTCGCTCAGCGGTGGCGCGGAGCGATCTGAGGCGGATCTCCGTCTCGAGGCGGCGGCGGCGGCGGGCGAGCTCAGCCGCCTCTGGACCGCCGGCCTCGCCCGCCTGGACGGCCTGCTCGAGTGCCGCCACCGTGTGGCGCAGCTGCGCGAGTCGTTCGGCCACCACTGGATCCGGAGGAGGAAGCACGTCGGGCGACCACAGCGATCGAGCGCGCCATCGCTCGGACCACTCGAGGACCCGACCAGCCCGTCCTGACTGCAGTACGAGCTCGAGGCCGAGCTCCGCCAGATCCGCCGAGCTGGTCGCGGCCCGTGCCCTCAGCTCGGTCGCACCGAACGTGGCGCGGTGTTCCTCGGCGATCTGGAGGCCACGCCGCAAGGCCCGCAACGCGCCCGAGCGGTTGCCCGCGGCCAGACGCGCCAGCGCCACGGCATGCCAGGCTTTCGCCCGCTCGTCCGACGAGCTCGCCGCGTAGCGGTTCCCCCTGACCTGCACCGACGCCAACGCTGAAAACGCCAGGTCCTCGTCGCGGGCCGCCATCGCCGCTCGGGCAGCGGCGATGCGGGCTTCCAGGCCGTGAACGCGCCACCCGGCTACTTCGAGCTCACCCGCCAGCTTGAGCGCCTCGGCGGCCAGCGACAGCGGCGGCGTGTGATCCGTCCAGCTCGCTCGAGCTGCGACGAACCGTGCCAACGCCGCCCAGCCGTCCCGGCCCTGGCGGGCCAACGCGGTGGCGGCCTCGAGCGCTTCCGCCCTGGCCGTGGGCAGGTCGCCGCTGGCGAGTCCGATCTCGGCCAGCATCAGCCTTGCCTCTGCGAGATCGGCGGCAAGACCAGCCTCCTGCAGGTCTGCGACGGCCTCGTCGGCTGACGCTCGGGCTTCGGGCAGCAGCCGAGCCGACATCATCACCTCGCACCGATCGATTCGGGCCGAGTGGACGGGTAGCCCCAGCCGGACGTACTCAGCCAACGCCTCGTCGAAGTGAGCGAGAGCGGTCGGCACATCACCCCGGCGAGCGGCCACGAAGCCGAGGTTGTGCACGACGTTCGCCGCTCCGAACTCCACCCCTTGCTCCCGCAGTAGCCCGAGGGCTTCCTGGAGCTCGCGCTCGGCACGGGCGTAGTCGCCGAGGTACGCATGCACGATCCCCCGGTTCGACAGCAGCCGTGCCACCGGGCCCACGAGGCCTGCGGAACGGCAGGTGGTCAGCGCACTGGCCGACTGCTCGAGGGCGTCGGTGTAACGGCCGAGCCGCATCAGGATCGTGGCCCGCTGCGACTGCACCTTCCCGAGCGTCGCCTCATCAGTCACCAGCTCGAGTGCCGCGTCAACCTCGGCCATCGCCGCGTGGGGCTCCTCACACTGGAGCATCGTGATAGCCAGCCCGAGCCGGATCCCGGCCGCCCGACCGTCGAGGCCGGCCGCCAGGGCCTGGTCCTTCGCCCGCTCGAACCGCAGCCGCGCTGCGCCGACACGCCCCAACTCGAGCTCGGCCAGGCCGGCGGCGCGTTCGGCCACGGCCCTCGCCTCTGCTTCGAGGAACGGCCGGCCGAGCAGCGCCTCCGCGATGACTAGCGCCTGGCGGGGATCGCCGCCCACGAGCTCGAGCACACGCTCGGCTGCGGCGAGGTCAACTGCGGCGAGGTCGGCCGCGGCGAGGTCAACTGCGGCGAGGTCGGCCGCAGCGAGGTCGGTCGCAGTCTCAGTGAGCCCGGGTGTCGGTCGCGTCAGGCTCGGCACCAGGCGTCAGACAGTCACCCAGCTGGTGGCCGTCGCCTCACCGTCGCCGGTGAGCGGTACGCAGCGAAGACTGATCGTCTCGCCGGGCAGCTCGGGCACATGGAACGTGCCATAGTCATCGCGACCGAGGTCGAGGCTCCCGCTCCGGTGACGGACCTCGAGCGAGACCGGCTGAGGAGGCACCACCTGGCACACGAGCTCCCGGCGAGCGCCGTCCACCTCGACCTCGATGGTCAGGTCCGGGCCCTGGAACGTCAGCTGGCGGGTCGCTCCGTCCCCTCCACGCACCCCGCGGACGCCGGCGAGCCGGTCCGGGTCGCTGGCCGAGTCGTACACGAGGATGGCGAGCTCGTCATCGACGGATCCGATTGGCTGCCCGGCGCTGGCCAGCTGTGCAAACCGGCGGAACATCGCCCCGCGGGCGAGATCCGCCGGTTCCCGGTCGCCGGCCTCGCCGGCCACATCCGTCGCTGCTCCGGGCGGGCTCGCAGCACCCGGCGCGACTCCGGCTGATCGCTCGGCGAGCCAGTCGGCGAACGACACCACGTCGGCGATCGGGCGGTCCACGGGGCGAGTGTAGCGATAGGAGAGGCGGGTGGATTCTGCGCGCTAGCTCAAGCGCCCTGCCTCGATGATGCTCCGAAGAAACCGCTGCGTGCGCTCATCTTTCGGCGCGCTGAAGAGCTCGGCCGGAGGAGCCTGCTCCACGATGAGACCATCGGCCAGGAAGCACACCCGGTTGGCGATATCACGAGCGAAGCCCATCTCGTGCGTCGCGATCACCATCGTCATCCCGGCGGCCGCGAGCTCGCGGATCACGTCGAGCACCTCCGCCACGAGCTCTGGGTCCAGCGCGCTCGTCACCTCGTCGAGCAGCATGATCCGCGGGTGCATCGCCAGTGCTCGCACGATCGCCACCCGCTGCTGCTGGCCGCCCGAGAGGCGGTCAGGGTAGTCGAGCTCTTTGTCGAGCAGCCCGAAGCGGGCAAGGAGAGTCCTCGCCTCCCCCTCCGCGGTCGAGCGCGGCACGCGCAGCGCCTTGATCGGTGCCAGCGTCACGTTGGCGAGCACGTTCATGTGCGGGAATAGGTTGAACGACTGGAATACGATGCCGATCTGGCGCCGCACGAGGTTCTCGTCAACTTGACCTTCCACTGCGATGTCCTGGCCCCACAGGATGATGCGACCCGAGTCGATCGGCTCGAGCAGGTTCATGCACCGCAGCAGTGTCGACTTGCCCGACCCCGATGCGCCGATGAGGCAGATCACCTCGTGCGAGGCGACGGACAGGTCGATGCCCCTCAAGACCTCGAACGTGCCGAACGACTTGTGAAGACCCTCGACCCGCACCGCCTCGGTGCCCGGGGCGTCGTCCGGTTGCGAGGGCATCGCCGGCTGCGCCTGGCTCACGTCAGGGCTCCGGCGAGCCGGCGGTTCCGATCCTTGGCGATCAGGTGGTCCGTGAAGCGCGCAAGCGGGATCGTGAGGATCAGGAACAAGATGGCGGCGGTCGTGAAGCCCGAGTAGTTGAACGTCGTCGCGCCGTAGATCTGCGCCGCCTGGTTCGCCTCGATGGCGCCGAGGACACCGACGAGCGCAGTGTCCTTCTGCAAGCTGATGAAGTCGTTCAACAACGCCGGGATGATGTTCCTCACCGCTTGAGGCAGCACGACGTAGCGCGTCGAGGTCCAACGCGACAACCCGAGCGATCGTGCCGCCATGGTCTGGCTCCGGTGCACCGAGTGAAGGCCTGCGCGATAGACCTCCGAGACGTAGGCGGAGTACGAGAGCACGAGCGCCGTGACCCCGTACACCGCGAGCGGTTGGTCCGAGACGTACCGGATCGACAGCGCCGGCATGCCAAAGCCCACCATGTAGATCACCAGGAGCAGGGGAACACCCCGGAAGACGTCGACGTAGACCGTCGCGAGTATCCGGAGCGGAAACATGACCGGCCCGGTTGACTCACGGACCAACGCCAGCACCAACGCAAGGACCAAGATGAGCACTTCGGCCACCAGGAACATCTTGATGTTGAGGAGCAGGGCGGGGCCGATGCCCGGCAAGCCGGCTCGGTGGTTGCCGATGAGCGAACGCCACATGTTCGACCCGCTGAAGAACGTGCGCCTCACGAGGGCGCTACCGGGAGCGAACAGGAACGCAGCGACGAAGACCGCTACGAACGTGACTGTGCTCACGGTCGAGATCACGGTCGAGTGCCGCCCGCCACCGAGCAGCCGCGGGCCTCGGATGAAGCCGGGACCGCCCGCCCCTGTCGGCTGCAGCACGCTGAGCAACTCGTCCCGCCCGGCGCCGGACCGGAACTCGGCCATGGTTACGGCTTGATCGTCGGGATGCTGAGGTAGCTCTTCAGGTACACCTGCTCGTAGTGAGCAAGGACGCCCGTGGTCTTCAGGTGCTCGATCGCTTTGTCGAGGCAGGTCACGAGCTGATCGCCCTTCTGGAGGAGCAGCCCGAAGTGCTCGCCGGTACTCGGGAACTGCCCGAGCGCCACCGTCCCCTCACTCGACGCGATGTACTGAGCTGTCGGTGTGTCAGTCACGAACGCCTGGATCTGATTGGTGGTCAACGCCTCCTTGACATCGTTCAACGTCGAATAGACCTTCGGCTGCGTCGTCGGCTGGATGTACTGGTTGATGTACGCCAGGCTCGTGGTCCCGATCTGGTCGCCGTACACATACTTCTTGAGCGCGGCCGGCGAGTGGTTCTTCACGACCGGACCGTTCTTCAGCACGACGAGCGCTTGGTTGTCGTTGAAGTAGCCGACGCTGAACGTGACCACCTGCGAACGCGCTGCCGTGACGGAGATCTCGTTGATGTCGAAGTCGAAGTTCTTCGGGCCGGGGGCGTACGACTCGTCGAACGGCTCGTAATTCCAGTGCACCTCGGACGGGGAGAAACCGAGCAGCTGAGCGACCGCGTACGCAGTCGCAGCCTCATATCCCAGCCGGTTCTCCGGCCGGTTCGCGTAGAACCAGGGCACGTACACGGGGTCGTCCGTGGCGATCCTGAGCTGGCCCTTGTGGACGACGTATTTCTGTATCGCTGCGTTCGTGCAGCTCGCACCGAGGACGCCGCCGCCGGACGACACGCTGGAAGTGGTCTCACTGGATGTCGAGGTCGGGCCGCACGCCGCCAGCCCAGCTACCGAGACGAGGACCGCCGCCGCCACGAGAACTCTTCGCATCCGGATCACAACTCCTCTTGCGAGACAGGAGACAACTCTCTCCGACCGGAGAGTCCCGTCGCCCCGATTGGGAGCCGAGCCTATCCAGGTCTGCGGTGCGGGCGCAGTGGTGGGCCGTATCATCGACCCCAGTGAAGGACCTCACCGTCTTGGCAATCCCGGTGTACTTCGGCAGCATGGGCGCCGAGTACCTCTATCAGCGCAACCGGCAGGAGGAGCTCGAGGGCTCGGCAGGCCTCTACGAACGACGGGACACGATCGCCAGCCTGACTATGGGGGTCGGGAGCCTGCTGGGGCCACTCGTCGCGCCCAAGCTCCTGCGCAGCCTCGTCCCCGGTAAGGGCAAGTACGGGAAGGTGCTCGTGACCACAGCGCTCAGCGCCGGCGCCGTCACGACGCTCGCCGACCTGCTCGTACGCCTGCATGAGCGGTCAGCTGCCGACGGCGGCAGTGGCGACGGTGCGGGCGAGGGCGACAACCGGACGTTGCGGAGCCGACTTGCCAAGGTCGCTCGACCGGTGGCGGCGGCTGGTGGTGTCGCCTCCATCGTCGCCGGCGGCCTCGCCGTCACCACGTCCTGGACATCGCGCACCGGGATGGACCGGCTCGCCCGGCGTCGCTTCGTCCGCAGTCTCGGGACAGGGCCGGCGGCGGTGGCGGGAGCAGTGCTCGCCTGGGATTTCATCTACTACTGGAACCACCGCGCCATGCACGAGAGCCGCTTCATGTGGGCGATCCACGTCGTGCACCATTCGAGTGAGCGCTACAACCTGTCCACTGCGCTGCGGCAGCCGGTGGCGGACGCCTTCGGGGTCTTCCTGCCTTACTCGGCGCTGGCGCTCCTCGGCTTCGAGCCGGCGCTGATCAACACCGCCCGCGGGGTCAACCTCATCTACCAGTTCTGGATCCACACCGAGGCCGTCGACAGGATCGGGCGCCTCGAGTCGGTGCTCAACACTCCCTCCCACCACCGCGTCCACCACGGCAGCAACGGCCCGTACCTCGACCGGAACCACGGCAGCATCCTCATCATCTGGGACAAGCTCTTCGGCACGTTCGAGCCTGAGGGTGAGCGGGTGGTGTACGGGCTGACCAAGAACATCAACACGTTCAACCCTCTCAAGATCGCCGGTCACGAGTACGCGGAGATGTTCCGAGACGTCGCCAGGTCCCGGACATGGCGGGACCGGCTGTCGTTCGTGGTCAGAGGACCCGGGTGGGCAGCCCGGCGGCGCACAGAGCAACTGTCGAACGTCAGCAACCGAACCGGCGAGCCAGCAGGGCCAGCCCTCACAGGCGACCCGGGAACCACGCGACCGATGGCGGCAGTGCCCGAACGGCGGGTTGCCGTGCCGGCTGCTTCGTAGGCGCCACCAGACGACAGCCGACATCGATCGAGGAGCGACCTTGCCGAAGCGACGAGTGGCACCTTCGGATCTCTACCTCCTGAAAGGCCTGTCGAGCCCGGCGGTGTCCCCGGACGGTAGCCGGGTCGCCTGGGTAGAAGCTCAGGTCGACGAGGAGACGGACCGTCTCACGACCGCGATCCGGGTCGCCCCGACCGACGGCTCCGGACCGCCGGCGATCTTCACCGAAGGACCGGGTGATCACAGCCCGTGCTGGTCGCCTGACGGTCGCTACCTGGCCTACGTGTCCACCCCTCCTGACTCCCCGGCCGAGCTCCGGCTGGCACCACTCACCGGGGGTGTCCCCAGGCGGCTCGGGGCTTTCGAGGGCCCGGTCAGCCAACCGGCTTGGTCGCCGGATTCACGATCGGTCCTGGTCGTGTCTCCGACCGGTTTTCGGCGGCCGGCTTCCCAGCAGACCGCCACGGAGCGCAACGAGCCGAGGGTCGTGCGGGGTCTCGGGGCGCGTCTCGACAACCTGGGCTGGTTCGACGGACGGCGGCACCTGTTCGTCGTCGACGTGTTGTCCGGCGAGACCCGCCAGATCACCCACGGCGAGTACGACGAGGCCGATCCGTCGTGGTCGCCTGATGGCGAATGGATCGTGTTCTCCTCCGACCGGGATCGCCGGCGGGACGACCGCCAGCTTCGCTCGGACGCCTGCCTCGTGCAGGCGCGAGGCGGCCGCGTGCGCCGCTTGACGAGCGGTGCCGGCCGGGTCGTAGCGCCGTCGTTCTCGCCTGATGGTCGCTGGGTCGCCTTCGCCGGCCATGAGAGCGGCGAGTCCTGGAGCCGGGACGCCCACCTGTATGTCGTGCCCGCAAGCGGCGACGAGGCTCCGACGACGGTGGCACCGTGGACCGACCGGCCTGTGCCGATGATGCTCGGGGCGCCGGCGCTCTACCGCTGGGTTGCTGACGACGAGCTCGCGATGCTCGTCATGGACCGCGGTGCCGTGGTCCTGCACGCGGCCAAGCTCGGCGACGAGCGTTCCAAGCTCCTGGTGGGCGGTGATCGACAGATCGACGGCCTCTCGGTATCGTCCGACGGCCGCATGATCGCCTTCACGTCCGCGTGGCCGGACTCCCCGTCCGAGTGCTATTCGACTCGACGATCGGCGAGAGGCACCACCGAGCTCCGCCAGATCAGCAATGCCAACGACACGCTTTGCTCGAAGGTCGACTTCGGCCCTGTCGAGCGGGCGTCGGTGCTGGCAGAGGACGGCAAGGCGATCGAGTACTTCACGATCCGGCCGCCGGGACGCGTGACCTCTCGGCTCCCGGTTCACCTGGACATCCATGGCGGGCCCCACGGCGCCTGGCCGTCGGCCCGATTCCTCGCCTTCCATCAGGCGATCGCCGCCGCTGGCTACCTCGTCGTGCTCCCGAACCCACGAGGGAGCTCGAGCTACGGGCAAGCCTTCACCGAGGCGTGCACCGGCGACTGGGGCGGGGCCGATGCCGCCGACATCCTCCGCTGCGTGGACGACGTCATCGAGCGGGGGCTCGGCGACACCGACCGGCTCTTCATGAGCGGTGGCTCCTACGGCGGCTTTATGACGGCCTGGCTCGCCGGCCACACGCAACGCTTTTGCGCCGGGACTGCGATGGCCGCAGTGATCGACCAGGTCGCCATGTTGGGCACGAGCGACATTCCCGGGTTTGTCGAGTTCAACTTCGGAGGCCTGTGGTGGGATCGCGCCGAGGAGTACCAGCGCCGCTCCCCCCTCACCTACGCACCCGACATCGCCACGCCCCTCCTCATCCTGCACTGGGAGGGTGACCTCCGGGTTCCGATCAGCCAAGGCGAGGAGCTCTTCGCCGCCCTGCGCCTGCTCGGGCGGCCCGTCGAGTTCGTGCGTTACCCGGGCGGTTCGCATATCTCCAGGGCGCCGTCCCAGAACGTCGACTGGGCGCGGCGCCTGCTCGAGTGGAACGCCCGCCACGATGCCCGAGCGTCGTCCGGCGGATCAGCCAAACGGCGGCGCCGGGACGTGTGAGTGGTGGTGCTCATGGTGGAAGCGCCGCCACGAGCGGCGGCGGGCCACCAGTAGCACGACGATCGCGATCAGCAGCCACGGGACGTGCGGTGTAAAGAACGCCCACGACGTGGCGGAGACGACAAAGGCGGCCAGCAGCACGAGGCCCACGACTGGCCACTGCCGGCGCGGCGGGCGAACGGGCGCCGCCTCCACGTCGAGCCGAGGCAGGTCCGTCAGCAGCCCGCTCAGGTCAGCCCGCGTCTTCGCCTTCATCGCCCGGTCGAGGCGCTCGTTGAACTCGGCCTGGTCCAGGCGGCCGTCGGCGTAGTGCCGTCCGAGCGCCTCGCCGATGGAGCCCCGCTCGGCGTCGGAGACCCGGAGGTCCGGTCTGTCCGGGAGGCGCCGGGCCTGGTCGTACCATCGTGCCCACGGTGGGGGCGGCGGTGAGTTCATCTCGGGAGATCCCTTCATGTCGGGTCCGAACTGCATGACAGTTGACGCTCAGTAGCCGCGGGTGCTGTGCAGCAGATCCGCGGCGATGGACGAATCGGTTCCCTGCTCCGGGATGAGCAGCCAGCCGACCAGGTAGAGCGGTACGCCGATGCCCCCGACGACGCAGAGCACGGCGAGGACGACTCGCACGACCGTGACGTCGAGCGACGCGTAGGCCGCGATGGCAGCGGCAACGCCGGCGATTATCCGACCGTCTCTCGGACGCTCGAGCGGGCGATTCGCCCAGGGAGGTGCAGGGCTGGTGGGAGCTACGGTGGGATCGGTGAGGTGTTCCCAGGCGGTTCCAGTGGGTGTGTCTGTTGTCATACCTCGATCATCCGCCGTCCCGGCCGAGTTGTGAATCGGGAATGACCCTGATCCTTCCTCCGGGATCCCTGACACCGCCTCCGGGTACCTCCGGGAGAATCCCGATGGTGGGTGGGCTCGTGCGGCGCGATCATCAAGGTATCGAACGAGTCCCCGAGCGCTCCGACACCGCCACCGCTCGCCAGTCACCTGAACCGCACCGTGACTGGCCGAGGTGGAATGTCGCGCACTGGCAGGACCCGAGCCGGGACTGGCCCAGACGCCATCACCATGGATCGTGGCGCCGGCCGCGCGACCGCGGCCCGGTCCGCCGGAGCGCGGACGAGCGGATGATCGCCGGCGTCGCCGGAGGCCTCGGGCGGCGTATCGGCCGCGACCCCACGCTCGTCCGGGTGATCATCCTCGTCAGCGCCCTCAGCGGTCTTGGCGTGGGGCTCTACGTGCTGGCCTGGCTCCTACTGCCTGCCGACGGCGAGACCGAGACCATCGCCAAGCGCGCGCTCGAGGATCGGCGAGGCCTCGCCCTTGCCCTCGCGTTCCTGCCGGCCCTCCTCATCGCCCTCCTCGTCGGCTCCGTACTCGACGCGAGCTGGATCGGCTCGGAGGCAACCACCGCATTCGTGAGTGCCGCCGGCCTGGTGCTCATCTGGCGCAACGGTGCCCCATCCGAACAAGCGCTCCTCCACCGAGCCATCAGGCCGTTCGTGCAGCTCGTGCAACCAGCCCACGGATCCGGCAGCTCGAGCCGGATGCTCGTGCGCTTCGTCAGCGGGCTGGTGCTCGTTGTCGGTGGACTCGGTATCCTGCTCATCGGCCACGGGACTCGAGCAGCAGCCCGGCCGATCATCGGCCTTCTGCTCATCATCGCTGCCATCATCGTGGTCTTCGGCCCGTGGTGGCTCCGCGTGGCGAGGGATCTCGTCGTCGAGCGGCAAGCTCGCGCCCGGGCCGAGGAGCGAGCCGACCTGGCGGCGCGGGTCCACGACTCGGTGCTCCAGACACTCGCCCTCATCCAGCGCAAGGCCGACCAGCCTCAGCAGGTCATGCAACTGGCCCGAGCCCAAGAGCGCGAGCTCCGGTCATGGCTGTTCAACGGTGAGGTCCCGGGCTCCGGTGGCGACCAGGACGCGACATTCGCCGCCGGGGTCCAGCGGATCCAGGGCGAAGTGGAGACCTTGCACGGTGTGCCCGTGGAGGCCGTGGTCGTGGGCGACTGCGAGCTCGACGACGGGCTGCGGGCGTTGCTCGCAGCCGGCCGGGAAGCTGCCAGCAACGCCGCCAAATGGTCGGGCGCCCCATCGGTGTCCCTGTTCGGGGAAGTCGAGCCCAAGGCCGTGTCGTTGTTCGTGCGGGATCGTGGGGTGGGTTTTGATCCTGAAGCGGTGGGGGCTGACCGCAAGGGCCTCGCCGAGTCCGTCCGCGGCCGGGTGGCTCGTCACGGCGGCACGGCGGAGATCAGGAGTGGGGTCGGCCACGGAACCGAAGTGTCATTGACGATGGCCCGAGAGCCGGGTCGCCGGCTTCGCAACGGCGCGGCGACGTGACCGCCGTCGCACCGCGGCCGCGCGTGTTCCTCGTGGACGACCACGAGCTCTTCCGCAAAGGCGTGCGGGCAGAGCTCGGCGAAGAGATCGAGCTTGTCGGCGAAGCGGACGATATCGGGCCGGCCATCGAGCTGATCATCGAGCGGCAACCCGATGTCGTGCTCCTCGACCTTCACCTTCCGAGCGGCGGTGGGCAGCTCGTGATCGAGGCGGTCAAAGCGACCGGCTCCAGCACCAAGTTCCTCGCCCTGTCGGTCTCGGACGCGCCCGAGGACGTGATCGGCGCCATCCGGGCCGGCGCCAGGGGGTACGTGACGAAGACGATCTCGGGCCCCGAGCTCGTCGAGGCAATCGGGCGCGTGTCCGAGGGCGACGCCGTGTTCTCGCCGCGGTTGGCGGGTTTTGTGCTGGATGCGTTCGCAGCGATGCCGGACGATCAGCCTCCCTTCGACCCCGAGCTCGACCAGCTCACGCCGAGAGAGCGGGAAGTGCTTCGTTTGATCGCCCGTGGCTACACGTACAAGGAGCTGGCCCGGGAGCTCTCGATCTCGGCCAAGACCGTCGAGACCCATGTCTCCTCGGTCTTGCACAAGCTCCAACTCTCCACCCGGCACCAACTCACTAGATGGGCGACCGAGCGCCGGCTCGTCTGAGGAACGCCTCCTCCCTACTAGCCAAAGGACGTACGCGAGACCCGACCCTCTCCGCTTCTCATCAGAGACATTCGGCGGGCCCGGCCAGCGGCGTTGTCCCGGCTGAGCACGGGGCGCCTCGATGGGCGATGATGGTGCCATGTCCGAGCCTTCGCCGGCGTCAGGGACGGGGGACCAGCCCGGGTATCGTGGCGCAGGTTCGCTAGACCGGCTGCTCCGCTCGTTCGCCGATGACGGGCAGCTCGTGCTGCTTGCGCTGCGTCCCGATGGCGAGATCGTCTTCGCCAGCAAGGCCGTGGACTATGCGTTCGGACACCGAGCCGACGAAATCCTCGGGACGAACATCCTCGACTGGCTGCATCCCGATGACGTCGACCGGGCGGCGTTCACGCTCGGACAGGGGTCGGAGGTGGAGATACTCCCGGGGATCACGCGTTTCTCGGTCGCCCACGCCGACGGTTCGTGGATGCCGGCCGAGGTGCTCGGGTCGTTCGTCACCGATGGCGAGGAGAAGCTCATCGGCGTCTACGCCCGCAAGGGCTTACACGAGGTGCTCACCGAGGAGATCCTCCAGCTGCTGCTGACGGGAGCCCCCCGAGCCGACGCCTTGGCACCCGTCACCAACTCCATCCAGTGGGAGGAGGGCGGTTCGCACTTGTCGATCAGCTGGTGCGACCGAGACGGCTTCAACCAGGTCAGCACCGGCTTGCCCGACGCACTCGGCGGTGGCGATGGCGAGGACCGCACGGTGTGGGCATCAGCGCGTTCCGATCGCGTCCCGCGGCACGGCTTCTCGGACGATCTGGATGATCGCCGCAGAGACCTCGCCGCCAAGGTTGGCGTCAACTCGTTCTGGATCGAAGCGGTCGACTGGTCCGACGACTACCCACCCGCGATCATCACCGTGTGGACGCAGGGCGGACCACGTGAGCCGGTCATTCACGCCTACGGGATGAGCGTCGCCCGCAACCTCGTCGAGCTCATCCTCCGCTGGACCGAGCAGGTCCAGAACCTCGAGCGAGCGGCCCGGCTCGACTCGCTCACCGGCCTCGCCAACCGGCAGGCGTTCTTCGACACCCTCGCCGGGGCGATGGGAGGCGGGGCCGTCATCTACTGCGACCTCAATGACTTCAAGCCGATCAGCGACGAGTTCGGGCACATCGTCGGGGATGCGATCCTGCAGCTGGCGGGGAGGCGGCTGCAGCGATCGGTTCGCGACCTCGACATGGTGGCACGCCTCGGCAACGACGAGTTCGGCGTGATGTGCGAGGGTGCCACACCAGAGGAGGCCGAGGAGATCGCAGGTCGGATCCGGGCCGCGCTCGCCGAGCCGTTCGCGGTCGGCTCGCAGGAGTTCAGGATCAGCGTGGGCGTGGGTGTGGCGAGCAACCCGGACGAGCTGAGCGAGCGATTGCTCGAGGCGGCCGACCGCGCAGTCGGGCAGTCGGAGAGCGGGCGCTACCGGCGCAAGGACGACGGGCTGTCGGGCGCTCCTCGGTAGGCTCAGCCGGCACCGAACGAGACGGGGGAGCTAAAGTCGTGGGCAACCAGATAGCGCATGTCGAGTACCTGGTGCTGGGCGACGATCCGCACCTGGTCGCGAATGAGTGCGCGGGCTGTGGTGCGCGTTACTTCGATCGCCGCAACGCTTGCGCCGGCTGCTTCGGCACCGAGTTCCGGCCGGTCGATGTGCCAACTACGGGAGAGGTGACGGCATTTACGATCGTGTCGTTGGCGGCCCCCGGGACCCCGGTCCCGTTCGTGGCTGCAGTCGTCGACTGCGAGGGCACCAACGTTCGGGCCAACCTGATCAACGTCGCGCCCGACCCTGAACACGTGAGGACGGGGATGAAGGTCCGGCTGGCGACGTACTCGCTCGGGCTGGACGTGGCGGGGACGGAGGCGGTCGGTTTTGGCTTTGAGCCATTGAGCTGACAGGGGAGACCATGGCAAGCGATGACATCTGGATCCTTGGCATCACCATGACGAGGTTCGGCAAGCACCCCGACTCCGACGCGATCGACCTCGCGGCCGAGGCCACGGTGGGTGCGCTCGCCGACGGCGGCGTGACCATGCGGGACATGCAGGTCATGGCAGCGGGCTCACTGATGGGGGGCCTCGGCGTCGGGCAGGCGCTCCAGAAACAGGTCGGCCAGACGGGTATCCCCGTCTACAACGTCACGAACGCCTGTGCGACCGGTGCCACGGCGCTGCGGACCGTCGTCATGTCGATCAAGGCCGGCGAGGCGGACATGGGCCTGGCCGTCGGCGTCGAGAAGCTGGCAGGTGCCGGGCTGTTGACTGGAGGGTCGCGGGCGTCGTTCTCTGCCACCTGGGAGCCTTCAGGCCGGTTCGGTGCGGTCGCCCCGGTCGACGGGCGTATCGGTACCGAGACGATGCCAGGGGTCTTCGCCCAGATCGGTATGGAGTACGGCCACCGTTACGGGGGGACGAGTTTCGAGCTGTTCGCGCGTATCTCGGAGAAGAACCACGCCCACTCCACACTGAACCCGCTCGCCGCCTATCAAAAGCGCATGTCGCTCGATCAGATCATGGGCGACGTCATGATCGCCTACCCGAACACCCGTCCGATGTGCTCGGCGAACTGTGACGGTGCGGCGGCAGCCGTGCTCGTGAGCGGCACAAAGCTGAAGACGCTCTCGCTCACCCAGCAACGCCGTGCGGTGAAGGTAGCCGCCTCCGTTCTCACGACCGATCCTTACGAGCAGGCGTGCCAGATCCTGCCGAACGTCAACACCTTGACGCGCAACGCTGCTCGCACGGCGTACGAGCAAGCCGGTGTCGGTCCCGACGACCTCGATCTCGTGGAACTACACGACTGCTTCGCGACGGCCGAGCTCGTTCACTACGACAACCTCATGCTGTGCGAGGAGGGCGGTGCCGTCGACTTCTTCAACTCGGGCGCGCCGTGGCGCGATGGCGCCCGGCCGGTCAACGTGTCCGGCGGCCTGCAGTCCAAAGGTCACCCGATCGCCGCCACCGGTATTGCCAACGTCTGGGAGGTCGCCACTCACCTTCGGGGCGAAGCGGGCAACCGGCAGATCGAGGGTGCCAAGGTCGGCCTTGCGCACGTGATCGGACTTGGCTCGGCCTGCGGCGTACACATCCTGAAGCGGTCCGCCGCCTGAACGGTATCGGGGCGCCCACTGCGGCCACGGCTCGAGGAGCCTTCCGGATGGGCAGGCTGAACACGGAGAGCGTCACCGTCTTGTCATCGTGGTGATGCCGATGGTTCATCGAGCGAGCCGAAAGTTCACTCGCCGTTTGGGCGCCTGTTCACCTTCGTCTGCTGGGATGAGCGGCGCTGCGGGCCACTCGCTCGCAGGTCCTTCCAACAAAGGGCTTCCCTCACCAAACGGCGCTCGACTCGGGCGCCGGCGTAGAAAGGAACCTCCTCATGAAGGCACGTCTCCGCCGTTCGCGGGTGCTACTCGCCAGCGCCGCGGCTCTCGGGGCTACCAGCGCCGCCGGATCGCTGGTCGTCGCCCCCGGCAATGCGGGAGCTACGACCCGGTCGTCGCAGCACGCCGCCCTGATCCGGGCCGCAGCGCTTCGAGCAGACCGTGTCGATGCGATCACCGCATCGGCCAACACGACCACGCCGATCAAGCACGTGGTCGTCATCTTCCAGGAGAACGTCTCGTTCGATCACTACTTCGGGACCTACCCGTACGCGACCAATTCGTCGGGAGAACCGTTCTACGCCTCGCCGAGCACGCCGAGCGTGAACGGTCTGACGCCGAAGCTGCTGTTCGACAACCCGAATGGCGCGAACCCCAGGCGCCTCGATCCTTCGAACATCAACGACCTGCTCATCTGTGACCAGGACCACGACTACACGGCCGAGCAGAACGCCTTCGACAACGGCGCCATGGACCAATTCCCGCAGAGCACGGGCACCTCGAGCGGGACGAGCCCGACCGGCCAACCCTGCAAGGCGAGCGACGTGATGAACTACTACGACGGCAACAGCGCGACGGCGCTCTGGAACTACGCCCAGCACTTCTCCATGAGTGACAACTCGTTCGGCACTACTTTCGGTCCGTCGGCGCCGGGCGCCATCAACCTGGCATCCGGCAACACCGGCGGTGTCGACACGGCGCATGCCGTGCGCGGTGCTCTCACTGACGGCGACACCGTCAGCGACGGAACTGGTGGTCAGACGCTGATCAGCGATGCCCAGCCATACTGGGACGACTGTTCCTCCCGCGACGCCGTGGCTATGACGGGCCAGAACGTCGGCAATCAGCTCAATGCCAAGAGCCTGAGCTGGGGCTGGTTCGAGGGCGGGTTCACCCCGACGACCGCCTACTCGGGCCCGGCCGACAGCGCCTCGACCTACAACCAGCTGAACGAGCCCGGTCGCGCCGTCTGCGGTTCGTCACACGACGTCGGGGCGGCCCTCGGCGGCACCGGACAGTGGGGGACGAAGAGTGACTACATCCCCCACCACGAGCCGTTCCAGTACTACGCCTCCACCGCCAACCCACACCACCTCGCGCCCGTGTCGCTGGACGCGGTGGGTACCGACACTGGCACCTCCGGCGAGTTCGACACGGCCAACCACCAGTACGACGTGTCCTGGTTCAACAGCCTCGTGTCGGGGATCGCGGGCGGCACCATTCCGGCGAGCCACTTGCCGGCCGTTTCCTTCCTGAAGGCGCCAGGCTATGAAGACGGTCACGCAGGCTACTCGGACCTGATCGACGAGCAGGCGTGGCTCGCGAACGAGATCAACTCGATCGAGGCACTGCCCACCTGGAAGAGCACGGCGATCTTCGTCGCCTACGACGACTCGGACGGCTTCTACGACCACGTCTACAGCGGTGTGACGAACCCGTCGCAATCGGTGGCGGACACGCTCACGGGCGCCGGCGTCTGCGGCGCGGAGGCGCCGGGAACCTCGCCCCTCTACAACGAGCAGGGTCGTTGCGGTTACGGACCTCGCCTCCCGCTCGTCGTGATCTCGCCCTGGGCGAAGCAGGACTACGTCAGCCACACGCTCACGGACCAGTCGTCGATCATCGCCTTCATCGAGCAGAACTGGGGCCTCGGGGAGATCCCAGGCTCGTTCGCGAACATCGCCCGGTCGCTCGACGACATGTTCAACTTCACCGCGAGCCCAAGCCAGTTGGCCAAGCCGCTGGTGCTGAGCCCCACCACCGGTGAGCCGAGCTTCCCCGTCGAGGGAGCCATCAGCCCCACGTCCGGTCCTATCTCCGGCGGCACGACCGTCACGATCAGCGGCCTCAACTTCTCGACCACGGGCGGGACGACGATCTCCTTCGGTGGCAAGACAGCCAAGGACGTCACCTGCACCGCCTCAACGACGCTGGCGGCACCGGCGACGGTCTGCACCGCCGTGACCCCGAAGATGACGAGCACGCAAACGGTGACCGTCACCGTCAAGGTGGGAACGGCCAAGGCCGTCGACGACGCAGCCAACTTCAACTACACGACCTGAGCGGGAACCTCAACCAGCACATCACCGGGAACGATTCACGGGAGCGGGCGGCTGTCCGCCCGCTCCCGTGTCGCGTTGAGTGTCGCTCAGGTGGACGTCTCGGACCCCGCTGGCGGCGCAGGGGGGATCGCGTCCGGGGCGCGTGGCGGGGCGGGCGGGGCGCCGACGGCGGGCGGGGCGCCGACGGCGGGCGGGGCGGGCAGCGGGATGCTCGAGGGGCGTGGCGTGTCGCTCGGACCCGATGACGGGGCGATCGCGGCGGTGCACGCTGGCGCGGAGAGCGGAACTTCTGCCGAGGCGAGGTCAGGGCTCCACGCCGCGGGGTCGTCGGTCACCTTGACGGCACCCAGCACGTCGATCATGCGGATGCGGAGCACCGGCGTGGCCGGACTCGGAGGCGGGCCGTACGTGACGATCGTCCGGCCACCAAAGAGGGAGGACGTGTCGACCTCGACGTGAATCCCCTTCGGGACGAGGACACGAAGGTTGCCCATCAGGACCCACAGCTTGATGGTCGGCTCCGGCCCGACGAGAGTGGCACCCCGAAGATCGAGATGGATCTCCCCCATCAGCACGACAGCCGTCGTGTGCTCCGGCAGCACGAACCGGCCTCGCCTCACACGGTTGCCGAAGGGCACGAACCAACGGCGCTTGACCCGACCGGGAACCACCGACGCGCTGAGGTCGGCGGTGGCGGCGACGAGGTCGGTGCGTGAGCGCGCCGCCAGGGCCAGGTCGGTCCGCCGGCTGAACTCGTCGAGCGTCACCTGGCCGGAGCCACACGCTCGAACGAGGGACGCGAGAGCACCGGCGCGCTCGGACTCGCTCACCACGTACTGCTCGCCATCTGCGGACGTCACGCTCCGCTCCTCTCGGCCGCCACCCACCTGCTCGACCGGCGCCGGCACCCACCATCGTGGCGCTTTCGGCGCTCGCCCGCCCGACAGCTCGCCTGGCGGGACTCTCTGGTCGATAGGGGGCACATGTGCCCCAGACCCGGCCGAGAGTGGCGGCAGAAGAGTCGCCCTCGTCGCCAATGCCCGCTGCCGGTACGCTTTGACCCTGACAGGGCCGGGAGGCGGCCCGCGCATGGTGACAGGCTGCCGCCTGCATGGCGGCCGCCTCTCGACCACCCGCGAGGACCGAGTTAAGGAGCACGACGATGGGTCTGATGCACGAAGTACGGCGGGAGTTCATCGCCGTTCCCGATGCCAACAAGGGTCAGATCGTCTACAAGTGGCCTGACCAGAACATCCGCAAGTTCACCCGCGCCATCGTCGAGCCCGACGCCGTGGCGGTGTTCATGAGCCAGGGCCAGGTGATGGGCGTGGTCCCGCCCGGCCAGCACACGCTCGATGCCCGCGAGCTCCCCTTCCTCGGAATGTTCGTGGACTGGGCATCCGGCGGCGACGCCTTCAAGGCCGAGCTGTACTTCATCGGGACTCGGGAGTACCCGAACAACCGGTTCGGTGGCCGCCTCGACGACGTGCAGGACCCGCAGACCGGACTCGTGGTCACCTTGCGGGCCTTCGGCGAGTACGCCCTCAAGGTGGCCGACCCGACCAAGCTCATCTTGAACCTGGTCGGCACCGTCGACGTAACGAACAACGACGCCATCACCGGCTGGGTGGCCGAGCAGCTCCTGAAGGTCACGCGGACCTGCGTCACCACCCAGCTCATGTCCGGCACCTGGCCGATCCTTGGCCTGTCCGCTCACCTCCCTGACATCGAGGCCGCCGTCACGCCAGCCGCCGATGGCCAGCTCGAGAACTACGGCGTGACGATCTCGCGGCTCGGGAACCTCGACGTCAACCTCGCCGAGGAGGACAGTGCCCGCCTCAAGAAACTGGCGGGGGATACGGCCTACAGCAGGCTGGCGGGGGGTTTCTTGCAGGCTGCGCAGGCCGAGGCGTTGCAGGGCGCAGGCGAGGGTATGGCCCAAGGCGGCGGAGCCGTCACGCCGATGTTCCTCGGCGCCGGCCTCGGCATGGCCGGCCAGATGATGCAGGCGCCGGGCCAGGCGCCCCCGTACCCGCCGCCGCCGGCGCCCGGGTTCGCCGGAGGTGGTGCGGGCTACGCCCCGCCACCCCAGCAGCAGGCCGCCCCGCCGCAGGGATACCCACCGCAAGCGGCGCCCCAGCCAGAGCCCGCTGCAGTCCCGCCGCCGGGAGTCGTCGAGACGGTGGCCTCGGGAGCCGCGGCCGCAGCAGCAGCCGGCGGCGCCACGGGAGCTGTGTGCGCGAACTGCCAGGCGCAGCTGCGCGAGGGCGCCAAGTTCTGCGACTCGTGCGGGACGCCGACCCAGCTCAAGTGCAGCAACTGCAACGCCGATCTGCGACCTGGAGCCAAGTTCTGCGACTCGTGCGGGACGCCGACCCAGGCACCGCCGCCGGCGCAGTAGGAGACGCGGTCCGGGGGGCCTGAACGCCCGCCCAACCCCGACGCCACGCCCACCACCAATCCCCCGCCGGCGCCATGCGGCGCTACAGTGCCTGGACTTCGCTGAGCACGAGGTGGACCGGGAGGGGTGGCACATGGAACGCATTGAGTGTCAGTGGTGCAAGGCCCAGAACGAGGCCAACAGGACGAGTTGCGCGACCTGTGGGGCTCCCCTGGATCAGAAGAACCTGGTCACCGATTCAGGGTGGACCGAGGCTCCCCGCCTGCGGGATATGACCGAGTTCCACTTCTCCAACTCGACCTGCCAGATCGAGGGCGAGATCGTCCCGGTTGCCGAGCTGGCCCTCGCCGAGGGTGACTCGGTGTTCTTCGAGCACCACGTCATGCTGTGGAAGGAACCACAGGTCCCGATGAGTGCCCTGAACACGGGCGGCGGCATGAAACGCATGCTCGGCGGCATGCCACACATCATCAGCGTCGCCCATGGCCCTGGCCGGATCGCGTTCTCCCGCGACGCCACAGGCGAGGTCGTCGTCCTCCCACTCCACCCGTCGATGGAGATCGACGTGCGGGAGCACGGGTTTCTTGCTGGTACGCACTCGCTGTCGTACTCGTTCGTACGGATCAAGGGTCTTGCGAACGTGCTCCATGGCGGTGAGGGCATGTACATGGATCGCTTCGTGACCGCCAACGAGCCCGGGCTCTTACTGCTCCACGGGTACGGCAACGTGTTCCAGCGCACCCTCGGATCGGGCGAGAAGATCCTGATCGAACCGGGCGGCTTCCTCTACAAGGACTCCTCGGTGACGATGAACACCGTCCAGCAGAACGTGAAGACGAGCATGATGCGTCACGGCATGTACCTCGCAGAGATGGTCGGGCCCGGCCGGGTCGGCATCCAGTCGATGTACGTCCACGCCGGCACCACCGAGTAAAGGGGCCTCGACGTGTCCATGCCACCACAGGGAACCGCGGTGTACACCTGCCCGTACTGCCGCATCCCGAGCGACACAATCGACGTGACGTGCCCCCACTGCGGCGCCCCGATCGACGTCCGCGAGCACGTCTCGGATTCCGGCTGGGCCGAGCAGCCGCCGATCCGAGACATGGCTCGCGTCCACTTCAGCCGCTCGACCTGCCAGATCAGCGGCAAGTACGTGCCGGTCGCCGACTTCGGACTTGACGAGCAGGATTCTGTGTACTTCTCGCACCACGTCCTTTTGCACCTGAACCCCTCGGTACGCATCGAAGCGATGCCTATGGCGGGAGGCTGGAACCGGATGCTCGCCGGTATGCCGCTCGTCATGATGCGTGCGGCCGGGCCGGGCCACATCGCCTTCAGTCATGACGATCCCGGCGAGACCGTCGCCGTCCCGTTGCAGGCGAACCAGTCGGTCGAGGTAGCGGAGCATCGTTTCCTGGTGGCTACCGGGAACGTGACCTACGGCTGGCAGGCGAGCGGGATCTGGTACACGACCCAGAGCGGCAACGACCAAGAAACCCACTACCCCATGGGCATGATGCTCGACCGATTCACCGCCCAGGCTGCTCCGGGCCTCCTGCTCCTGCACTCGCCCGGCAACGTCTTCATCCGCGACCTGCCTCCCGGTCAGAGCATCCTCATCCAGCCGAGCGCTCTGCTTTACAAGGACCTGAGCGTGCAGACGCGCCTGCACTTCGAGTACCCCGGCGGCACCTACTGGTTCTCGTCGGCAAGGATGCAGACCAAGACCACGTGGCTGACGTTGTACGGCCCGGGGCGCGTGGCGATCCAGTCCGTGTTCCGGCGACCGGAGATGGTCGGATACGTGACGAGCAGCTCAGGGGCGACGCAACAGCGCTGGTAGCTGACCGCGTCTGCCTCCCGGATCCCACACACCCCCGTGCGCATCATCCTCCTCGGCGCCCCGGGTTCGGGGAAGGGCACCCAAGGTCCCATACTGGCCGAGCACTTCGGCTCGACCCACGTGTCCACAGGGGAGCTGCTGCGCCACGAGATCGCCGAGGGCACCGAGCTGGGACAGCGCGTGCGCGGTTACGTGCAAGCAGGCGAGCTCGTCCCTGACGAGATCGTCTTCGCGCTGCTGAGCGAACCCATCGCCGCCGCGGCCGCGAGCGGGGGGTACGTGCTCGACGGCTTCCCCCGGAGCTTGCACCAAGCCGAGGAGGCTTACGCCCGAGCCGAACTGGCGGGGGTGACCGCCGACGCCGTGGTGAACCTCTCGGCGCCCGACGACGTGGTCCGCGAACGGCTCGGCATGCGAGCGGCGTACGGGCGCGCTGACGACGGCGATCGCGACGTGATCGAGCGCCGCTTGCGCATCTATCACTCCGAGACCGAGCCCCTGCTCGACTTCTATCGGAGCCGGGGCTTGCTCGTGACCGTCGACGCAACAGGGCCAGCCGAGGAGGTAACAGAAGCGATGATCGCCGTGCTGACGGATCGCACGCCGGCGTCTTGACGAAGCGCCGGCAGCAGGTGGGGACTGCGCGGCCCGGAGAGGCGCAGGCACGCGCAGTCCGTCCGGCACCGCTCGAGGCGACGGGCCCGGACATCGAACGGCTGGCAGCAGAGCTCGAGGCGCAGTTGCGTGCAGCCGGGAGCCCGGAGCGGGCAACCTCCGAGCGCGCCTATCTGAAGAGCGAGCTCGAGTTCCTCGGCACCGCCGTCCCGATGGTCCGGCGCGTAGCCAAAGAGCTGCTCGCGGGCCCCGAGCTCCCTGCGGGCAACCACGACCGGCTCGTGGCACTCGTCGAATGCCTGTGGTCGGCCCCGGTGCACGAGCGAAGGGCGCTGGCGATCGAGCTCCTCGGGATGCGGTCGGCGCTGCTCGTCGCCGGCGACCTCGACCTGGTCGAACGGCTGCTGCGCGACTCGTACACATGGGCCTACGTCGACTCGTTGGCCGTCCACGTCGCCGGCGCCATCATCGAGCGCCACCCCGAGACGGTGGTTCGGCTCGATCAATGGGTGGAGGATCCCGATTTCTGGCTCCGGCGGTCGGCCATGCTGGCGCTGCTGCTCCCGTTGCGGCAGGGTGCTGGGGACGCGGGTCGTTTCCTCTCGTACGCGGACCGGTTGCTCGACGAGCGGGAGTTCTTCATTCGCAAGGCGATCGGCTGGGTGTTGCGTGACATGGGCCGCAAGCGCCCGGAGCTGGTCCTCGAGTGGATCGCGCCGCGAACCCACCGGGCATCCGGCGTTACCGTCCGCGAGGCGGTGAAGTGCCTCCCGGCCGATGACGCCGCAGCCATCCTCGAGGCGTACCGCGAGCGGAGGCCCTGTATGAGGAGGTAGGGCGCCGGCGGTGGTGGCGCCGGGGGCCGGCGGCAGCGCCTCAGCCGACGATGTCGATCGGCGTGCCCGGCGGGACGTCCTCGAGCTTCAGCAGGTCAGCGTCGTGCAGCCGGATGCAGCCGTTGGAGATGTACGCCCCGGTCGTGCCGATCTCGGCGTCGGCTCCGATCGGCCCGTGGATGCCGATGATGGCATCGCCTGTGCCCGCCCAGTCGGCGATCGCCCGCGAGTGCGCCGAGGTGATCATGATGAAGGCGCCGTACTCAGGGCCGATCGGCGGCTCGAGAAATGCAACGAAGTACTGACCGATCGGCGTGGGCGTGTACTCGGCACCGACACCGGCCGGGAAGTCGTCGAGCAGCCGGTCGAACTTGAACAGCTGCAGATGGGTCGTCTTCAGGTTCACGACGATCCGGTACGGCGTGGTGGACAGCTTGGCGTCGCCACTGCGGATCCAGGCCGTCGACTCGTCCGGTCGCTGAGGGAGGCGGACCCGCAACCAACCGGGCGCCGTCGCGATGACGGGCAGCGCCGAGGGCATGCCCTGCCACGTCGCCGCCACCGTCACTACGTCCCGGCCGTCCGGCGCCGAGTAGCCCGGGAAGGTCCCCTTCATCCTCGCCACCAACGTGACCACCGGCGGCGACGCCGGCGGCGACTGCTGTAGGACGACTGGAGGGTGGATAGCTCGCTGCGGGTCGATCAGGTTGCTGCCGAAGGGACGAGCCGGTGCTTCAGCCGCTCGCTGCCCACCGCTGAAGAAGCCGGCCGCCGCGAGCGACGCGCTCACAACGACCAGCGCTGCGACTGCGGCAATGGCCCGACCACGGGCACGGGAGCGCGGACGCGACACACAAACCTCGCCAGGCACGATCGGCTGGCCCTGCTGGGCCTCCTGACCGTGATCACCTTCGGTCATGAGCGCGCTGCCACTGAACTGCCTCCGGCTCCCCGCCTAGCGGATCTGATAGGAGCCTACCGTCGCCCGGTAGCTACGTGGCTTCGGGCCGGCATCGTGCGCCCCGACCGTGGAAACGCCTTCCAGGCAACCTGGCAACTCCCGCTGAGCTTTGAGCTGGCGAGCGACTCACTCCATCTTGGCCCAGACGTGGTCCGCGATTGGGTCCACTGCTGGGGTCACCGCCCCACGCTCGGCTCGCGCCTCGATGGCGGCCGCCTCCCAGCGTGCCTCGATGTGCCCGTACCGCCAGATCGCCAGGGCGACGACCCAGGTGGCGACGAAGAGCCCGACGATGACGAAGCCGGCGGTGTTGATGTTGAAGTTCTCGAAGAACGTGGCCACTCGACCGGAGACGTTCAACTCCTGCGTGAGCAACCCCACGAGCTCGACGGTGCCAATGAGAAACGCCACGACGACCGAGAGACCGGTGATCGTGATGTTGTAATAGACCTTGCGGATCGGCCGGGAGAACGCCCACCCGTAAGCGAAGTTCATGAAACAGCCATCGGCGGTATCCAGCAAGCTCATCCCGGCGGCGAACAGGAACGGCAACGACAAGATCCCGTAGAACGGGAGGCCGCTCGCGACCGCAGTGCCGGAGATGACGAGTAGCGCCACCTCGGTCGCCGTGTCGAAGCCGAGCCCGAAGAGGACACCGACCGGGTACATCTTCCAAGGGGTGTCGATCCGGCGAGCCAGCTTGCCGAAGAAGCGGTTCATCAGACCGCGTTTGTTGAGCTGCTCTTCGAGCTCCTCGTCGTTGTACTTGCCCTTCCGCATGTCCCTGAACACGCGCACGATCGAGACAAGGACGACGATGTTGAGGGCAGCGATCAGGTAGAGGAAGAAGCCGGATACCGACGTCCCGACGATGTTGGTGAGCCGGTGAAAGCCGGAACCGCCGTTCTTCACCTGTGAATCGAGTGCCCGGATGCCGAAGTTGAGGAGCACCGCAAGCAGGAACACGATCGTCGAGTGCCCGAGCGAGAAGAAGAAACCCACACTCGTCGGCCGCTTCCCCTCGGCCATGAGCTTTCGCGTCGTGTTGTCGATCGCGGCGATGTGGTCGGCGTCGAAGGCATGGCGCATGCCGAGCGTGTAGGCGAGCAGCCCGGTACCGATACCGAAGATCTGGGTCTTGGTCAGGTGGTAGTGGTGCCGCGTCGCCGCGAAGAGCAGCAGGAACCCGATGACATGGAGGGCGATGATCGCGCCGACCATCCCGCTCATCTGTGTCCACTCCCGCGGCGTGAGTGCGTCTTGGACCCGCTGGAGCCGTGAGTCGGGAGTCGCCGATGTCGTGCTGGCCAATCTGTCCTCCTCTCGCGGTCATCGAACGAACAGCCGATCGCAACCCCCGAGAACACCTTACCCAATTGCGAGCTGGTTGCGAAAGGGGCCAGATCGCTTCAGGGAGAGCCTCCAGTCCAGGGGCTCTAGTCGTACACTGGGGCCGATGAACGCTGCCCCGGTTGTGACGACCGCCTCGTCGGTGGACGAGGTGCTCGCGCAGCTCCGGGCCCGCGGCGGCAGGGTCACCACCGCCCGCCGCCAGCTCCTCGAGGCCTTGTTCGAGTCAGCCGGGCACCGCACCGCCGAGAACCTTGCGGCCGAGGTGCAGCGCCGGGCGCCCGATGTGCACCTGTCGACGATCTACCGGAACCTCGACGAGCTCGAGCGTCTCGGAGTGATCGTCCACGCCCACCTCGGGCATGGGCCGGCGAGCTACCACCTCGCCTCTGCCGCGCACGGCCACCTGGTCTGTGAACATTGCGGAGTGACGATCGAAGCGCCCCCGGAGTTCTTCAGCAGCCTGTCGAAAGCCGCCCGTTCCCACTTCGGCTTCACGACCGACCCCCGACACTTCGCCGTCCTCGGTCGTTGCCGGGACTGCTCGCCGTAGCCGACCCCAGGTGAGCATCACGGCCTCTGCGGGACGTGGGCCGCTTCTTCAGGCGAAGCGGCGAGCGACCGCTTCTGCCTGGGCTCGGTAGCTGGCGCCGAAAAGCACGGCGTGCACCAAGAGCGGATACAGCTGGAACAGCGACACTCGCTCCTCCCAACCGGGCTGGAGGGATCTGACCTCCGAGTAGGCGCGGACGAGGCGGCCCGGCACCGCGCCGAAGAGCGCCAACATCGCCAGATCCTCCTCGGGGTGCCCGCCATGGACCGACGGGTCGATGAGCCAGGGCCGGCCATCGGCACCCCACAGCACGTTGCCCCACCACAGGTCACCGTGCACGAGCGCCGGGCCGCCTGCCGGCAGCAGGCTGGGGAGCCGAGCCACCACGGCGGCGACCGGGCCTTCCAGTCCGCACCGGCACGCCAATTCGAGGAGGCGGGCGCCGTAGAAGGCGGCGGCGTCGGGGGCAGCCGAGGCGTCGACATGGCAGGCGCCGATCCACGACGACCCGCCGCCCCACTGTGACCACGGAGCGGAGTGAAGCGTGGCCAACATCGCTCCCAGCGCCTCCTCGTGCCCGGGTATCCGCATCCCCTGGTCGATCCAACCGGTCACGAGTAAGCCTGGCTCAGCCAGCACTACCTCGGGCACGGGCGGCGCACCCGCGATGCCGGCCAACTGGCGGAGCCCATCGGCTTCGTCGAGCGCGCCGGCGCCGACCTTGGCCACCAGCTCGCGCCCGCCGATCGCCACCCGCCAGGCGCCGCCACCGAGAGGGCGGGCCGGACCGGTCCGACCGAGGACGCTATCGAGTCGAGCCAGCCAGCTGTCCGACGAGCCCACGGCAGGCTTGCTCGATGAGGGCCAGCGCCCGGTCGAACCCGGCGTCGTCGCCTCCCCACGGATCGGGGATCTCGTCGTCGCCGGGGACGCTGTCCGGGTCGTACGAGCGCAGCAAGACGATCTTGGCTTGATCGCCGTCCGCGCCGGCCAAGCGTCGCACATCTGCAAGGTTGGCCCTGTCCGCGCACAGCACGAGATCCGAAGCCGCCAGATCCGCCGGGCGGAGCCGGCGCGCCCGGTGGCCGCCGGACGGCCAGCCTCGGCGGCGCAGGGCTGCGTCGGCCCGGGGGTCGGCCCGCTCGCCGGCGTGGTAGCCGGCCGTTCCGAACGACTCGACCACCACCCGACCGGCCAACCCCGCCTGCTCGACCATGGCCGAGGCCACCGCCGCTGCCATGGGCGACCGGCAGATGTTCCCGAGACACACCATCGCGACGCGCATCGCCTCATTGTTGCAGGCGACCGCCCGTTCTCACGGCGAAGGAGGGTCCTTGCGCCAACCGAAGGAGCCTCAGGGGAAGCGGCGCTGGCACCGGGCCCGCAGCTACACCCGGTGCACACGCCGATCCAGACCGGCCCGGACCCGACTCCGCATGTGGTCAGAGGCAGCTTCGCCTTCGTCGTCAAGTCCGTGATGACCGCCGTCAGCTCAAGTCGGTGACCTGGGCCAGCGGTACTTGACTTAGGCGCCACTCTTCAGGGAGGTGTGCCCATAGGCGCCGAGCCAGACCAGCCACGCATGCGCCGTGAAGGTCCCTGACTTCAACACCGTCGCCCGAAGAAGCGTCGGTTCGTAGGGCGCGAGCGCCTGGAGCGTGGCGGAGAAGTCCACGGAGTCGAAGACCAGTATCTCGGCTGGTCGCCGCCGTAACAACACGCCCGCAGCTTGTGGGGTGAGTGAGGTCGGCCAGCCGGGCAGCGAGTTGTACGCAGCGTGGTACATGCCGATCAGCTCGAGAATGCGAGCACGGTCTCCGGGCGGGTACCACATGAGCAACTGCTCGTCCGGGTATGTCGAGTTGCCGACGAACTTCGGGAGCTCGGTGGCAACCCGGTACTGGTCGATCAGGTCGCTGACCGTTCCTCCGAGAGTCCCGGCGAAACGCGGCAGGGGGTCGGTAGAGACTCCCCAGAGCGGGGCATGCACCTCGTAGGGCGCCACTGTGAGCACGAGCGACAAGCCGACGACGACGACCACCGCCACTGCGGCGGCCGCCCCGGCGATCACCGGCCCCGCCTTCCAGGCGATGAGCCGCCCGACGGCAGCGGCGGCGACCACGATGGCGGCGATCACCAGGCCCTTGGCCACCCAGCCGAACGGCGAGACGTTCGGGTCCAGCTCGTAGACGAGCGGGACGGCGAGCACGAGCCCGGCAGGGAGCCAGCGTGCGACGGGGTGGCCGTTCAGCGGCTTGGCGAGCGCCGCCACCGTGATGGCAGTGGTGAGGCAGACGACGGGCCACAGGCTGGAGGAGTAGTAGTACTCCTCCAGCACCTCGGCGTGGTTCAGGAACTGCAGGTAGACGAAGACGGCGATCTGCGCCACGCAGGACAGCCCGATCAGCAGCTGAGGGGTCGGGACCGCCCGCAGCCGGCGGACGAACACCGCCCCCCAGGCTCCCACCACGGCGGCTGGCACGAGCAAGTACGGCCTGAGCAGGATCCATCGCGGGTTCGTCGAGTAGTACTGCTTGACGACGACAGACGAGTCCAGATAGGTCAACGCCTTGCGCGTCGGGCCGATGAAGTCGAACGGGCCGAGGAGCCAGCCGGAGGCGAGCATCAGCCCTCCGGTGACGACGACCGCCGCCCCGGCGAGCACGAGGGCGTCGAGCAGGAACCGGCGGCGAGTGCGCAGGAGGCAGATGGCGAAGTAGACGACCATCGTGACCCCGACGAGGGGTGCCGCGTCGATGTTCGCCCACACTGCCGCCGTGAACAAGCCGCCTGCGATCGCCAGCCAGGCGGGTCGCCGCTGGTCCCGGCACGGCATCGCCAGGCACGCCAGGCCTCCGACGAGGTAGGACACCACCGCCGAGTCGGTGTAGTCCGTCCCCCAAGCGTTGACCAGCACGGGGCTGCTCATCACGATGATGACGGCGATGGCGCCGGCTGCCCGGTTGTACAACCGGCGAAGCAGCATGTAGGAGGGAACGACCGCCACGAGAGCGAGCACGTAGCGGAACACGAAGAAGCCGCGCATGGCACCGAACAGCAGGTAGGACAGGCGCGCCGGCACGAGGAACCCCACGCGGGCGCCCTCACGGGTCCCCGACGAAGTGGCCAGCGCTAGGGAGTACCGGGCAAAGAAGTCACGGGGATCGATTATGTAGATCGTGCTCATCGCCGGGTCGGGCTTGATCAGCGGCGCCATCGCCCGCAACCGCAGCACGAAGAAGAGCACCACCGGCGACGCCAGGACGAGGAGCACCTCGAGGACGAACGCCGCCGACGGCCTCTTGAGCCTCCTCGGGGGAGCTTCCTCGACGGGCTCGTCGACGGGCTCATCGACTACGTCGGCATCCACGAGCACTGCGTGAGGTTAGAAGATCCTGAGACGCGTTTTGGTCGCGCGTCGGGCTACGGACCGCCCGAAGTCCCCTTCGACAGGAGCCCGCGCTCGGCCATGAAAAGGAGATCGTTGACGACTGCCCTCAGACCGGCGCTGAGAGTCGTCGTCGGGTGGCGGTTCAGTTCCGGCCATACGGTCGAGATCATGCGCAGATCCGGTGCCTGCCGCCGGGCGTTGGGCGACACGGCGATGATGACGCTCACGGGACGTTTCGTCACCCATCGGACTTGGGCGAGCACCGTCCCGATCGTGGCGGGCTGCTGAGAGGCGATGATCTTCACGACGACCGGCGCCGGCGCCGGCACCGGGCGCTGGTTAGCCTCGCGACGAAGCCGCTCGAGACCGCCAGCCACCAGGCGGCTGGCATCGGTGATGTAGCAGTAGTCACGAATCGTGTCGAGCGGCACGTACAGCATGAGCGGCTGGCGAAGCATCACCCGCCGGCACACCATCGTGATGAGACCCTGGCTCTTGGAGATGTGCTGACCCGGGCCGTACAGGTTGGAGATGCGCCCGATCAGTACGGGAGTGCCGGTCCGGTTGCTCCACTCGCGAGCCAACGACTCCTGTCTCAGCTTGTTCTCGCCGTATGGTGCCAGTGGTCGAACCGGCGAGTCCTCCCGAAACGGAGGGTCGGGCGAACCCGCGTACACACCCCCTGCAGACGACGCCAGGAACATCGCCCCCGCGGCGCCTCTGTCTGGCCCAAGAGCGTCGCTCAGCGCCTCGAGCAAGTGACCCAATGCTTGCGTCTCGCGCTCGAGCTCACTTGCTTCGGATCCGACGACGCCCGCACCGGCGCACCAGGCAACCTGCCAGGGGGCGTCGCCTACCTCGTCGGCAAAATCATGACAAGCCGCCGTCAGTTGCGTCGCGACCTCGTCGGGGTCCTGCCAGTCGAACCCAGATCGTGGATGCCAGATCGGTCCTCTCGCTGCCAACGCCGACTCGACACCACCGCCGAGCAGCCCACCACGACCCACCACCCAGGAAAGGGGCTCAGTCAACATCGGAGGGACCGATCTCAGGCCGGTTGTCCCGGCCGAGAGGACCGACCGAGGGGTCCGACGTGATCAGGTACAGCGGTTTGCCCATGGCCATGGACACGGCAGCACCCACGTACTCGGCGACGACCCCGAGCGCGAACAGGTTCGCGCCGCCGAGCAGCAGCACGATCACGGTGAGCGAGGTCCATCCGGGAACCGTGATGTGGCCGAGCAACTTCTCGACGAAGACCACGACGGCGACGACACCGCCGGCGAGCGCCGCCAACACTCCCACGAGAGACACCAGTCGCAGCGGGCGGGTACCGGACGTGATGACAAGTTGCCAGAAGTGCGAGGCGAGCTTCCGAAAATTGTAACCGGAGGGGCGATCGGACTGCTGCCGGAACTTCACAGGACAGACCGCCGTGGCGCCGAATGCCCAGCTCAAGGCGACGTCGAGATACACGCCCGGACCGATGAAGGCGGTGACACCCCGACCGACCTCGCCCAACATCAACCGGAAGCTGCTGAACCGCGGCAGGTTCCCGGCCAACAGCCGGGTTGCAAAGGACTTCGTCAGGTTCGACGCGACATTCCTCACCATCCCGTGCGGCGGTGGGTTCGTGGCCCTTCCATACACAAGCTGTGCGCGGCGCTCCATGGCGACATCGAGCAGGACGCCGATATCTCGCGGATCGAACTGGCCATCCTCGTCCACCGTGGCGATCCACTCCGAGCCAGTCGACGACATGCCGGCGATGGTCGCCACATGCTGGCCGAAGTTCCTCGACAGCCACACAGGCCGCACCCACGGATGGGCCGCGGCGAGCTTGCGGATGACGACGTCGGAGTTGTCCGGTCCTCCGTCATGCACGAGGACGACCTCGGCCACCCGCAGGCAACGACCGGCCGGCGTGCGGAAACTCTTGGTCAGCGGACCCATCTCGTCAACAAGGGGCTCCAGGGTCTGCTCGCCCCGATACACCGGGACGACCACCGAGATCGTGTGCTCATGCTCGACTCGCTCGTCGAGGAGAGACATGGCGTCACGATATCGGATGGTCGTGCTGAGGTCCGGACAGATCCGTGCCTTCACTTCTTCCGGAATCCGAGAGGGACTCGAGAGGGAAGAGGGACTCGAGAGGGACTAGAGAGCAAGATCGTGGGGCGCTCGTGCGTCACAATGAGCAAGGAAAGGAGTCCCGATTCCATCGACAACCGCGGTAACCGATATCCGCAGGGCGCCCCGACGCCGGCCGCTCGCCCTGCTGATCGCCCTTGGCGCGGGCGCCGGCTGCATCGCCATGCTCAGCCCATCCGCGGCCTCGGGCACCTCGGCAGTTGCCTCGTACCGGCAGCAGCTGGAGGCGATCTCATGCACACCGACGACCGCGCTCGATACCTGGCCGCTCCAGAAGCTCGCCAACCAGACCATCGTGTTCCCGGTCGAAGAGACGGACGTGCTGGCGGCAACCGACGCGGCCAAGGCGGGCTACGGCGGCATCATCCTGTTCGGGACGACTGCGCCGGCCGATCTCGGGAACGAGCTCGCCACGCTCCGGAGCGACGTGCCCGATGACCTCGGCTTCGTCGTGATGACCGACGAGGAGGGCGGCGGCATCCAACGCATGGCCAACCTCGTCGGTTCGATGCCCTGGGCGGCCCAGATGGGCAAAACGATGACCCCTGCCCAGATCGAGACGCTGGCGGAGTCTGTCGGAGCCAAGATGCTCGCCAACGGCGTGAGCATGGACCTGGCTCCGGTCCTCGACGTCGACGGGAGAGCGGTGTACCCGGGGCAGCAAGATCCGGATGGGTTTCGATCCTTCAGCGGGAACACATCCGTCGTCTCGGCTGATGGCGTGGCCTTCATGGAGGGCATGCTGGGCGCCGGAGTCGTCCCGGTCGTGAAGCACTTCCCAGGTCTAGGAGGCGTCAGCCAGAACACCGATTACGGCCCGGCCTGGACGCTGCCGTGGTCCACCCTCCAGAACGTGGCACTTCCGCCGTTCGAAGCAGCCATCAAGGCCGGGGCGGCGGCCGTCATGGTGTCCAACGCGCGCGTGCTCGACCTCACCACGTTGCCGGCGTCCCTGTCATCGAGGCTCGTAACCGGTGAACTGCGGGGAGCCCTCGGCTTCAGGGGGCTGATCGTCACGGACTCACTCTCTGCCGGCGCGATCACAGACCCCCCGCTGTCCCTGTCCGTCCCCAAGGCCTCCGTCGAGGCGTTGCAGGCCGGCGACGACATGGTGCTGTTCGGTTCGACCGGTTCCACGAACGGCGACCTTGCCTTGGCGGCGAGCACCAGTAACGCCATCGTCGCCGCGGTGGATTCGGGTGCGCTCCCGAAGAGCGAGCTCGTGAATGCCGCCGCCCAGGTTCTCGCCGCCAAGAAGATCAACCTCTGCCCGGGCGGCCCGCTGATCGGGTACCTCAGCACCTCCGGCACGTTCTACGCCAAGCAGGGAAGCCTCAGTGCGCCGTGGGTCGAGGAAAGAACCGGCGTCAAGGCGATCGCGCTGGCAAACGACAGCACGAACGGCCCGCTGATCGGGTACCTCAGCACCTCCGGCACGTTCTACGCCAAGCAGGGAAGCCTCAGTGCGCCGTGGGTCGAGCAGGGGACGGGCGTCACGGCGATCGCGCTGGCAAGCGACGCCACCGACGGTCCCCTGGTCGGGTACCTCACTACTTCCGGGGCCTTCTACGTCAGGGAGGGTGGGCTCAGTGCGCCGGCAGTCGAGGAAGAGACTGGCGTCAAGGCGATCGCTCTCGGCA
>JBEKLQ010000018.1:0-47540 GCA_050010115.1 Acidimicrobiales bacterium
CATGACCGTCGTCGCCGAAGGAGTCGAGACGGCCGGCCAACTTGCACGACTGTCGGCGTTGGGCTGCCCGCTGGTCCAGGGCTACTACCTTGCCCGCCCCATGACGAGTGGCGCGTTCAAGGATCTCCTTCGCCGGCAAAGCGAGCAGGAGTCTCCGGAGTTCCGCCTGCCCGGGCGCAAGCTGGCGCCGGTGCTGCCGTTGCCGACCGACTACGAAGAGATCCAGACGGAGCTCGCCTCGGGATCGGTCCCCCTCCAAGTCGTTCGATAGCACGCGGTAGTCCGCCGTTCGGTCGTGGCACTCTCCGACCCGGGCCTAGGGCATATCAAGACCGCTAGGGACGTTCGGCCCTATCTCGGGGCGACCGCAGAGCGCAGACTGACTGACCAAATACTGGTGCGGTTTCTTCGTTGAGCCCGGGAGGTCATCATGTCCGTCGCGTCACCCCGCAGTACTCAACACGTGTCGAGATGGCGGTTCGTCGTGCTGCTCCTCGTCGTCGGTGTTCTCATCGCGACCGTCGTGACGAGCACGGGGGTCGGCAGGTCGCGGGCTGCGGCCGAGACGGGTCGCTCGGCCGCCGCATCCTCGCTTGGCCCGATCGGCATCATCGACGCGTTCGGCGCCGAACAGGCCCCGATCCTCGCCGAGATGGACGTGACAAGCCACGTCGACATCGACGGGTTCCGGTTCTGGGTCGGAACAATCGACGGCCAACCGGTAGTGGACGTAGCAAGTGGGGAGGTGGACGAGACCACCGAACTGGCGACGTACATCCTCGACACGACGTTCAAGCCCAGGGCCGTCCTCTTCTCGGGCACCGCGGGCGCCCAGAACGCCGACGTTCACGTGGGCGACGTGGTCGTGAGCGGCTTCGCGGTCGACAAGTCGTCGATCCACTACTACCTCGGTGGTTATCAGGACGGCTACTCGGGAGAGGAAGTCCGCCTCACCGGCGCGTCGGACGTCAGAGGGGCGACGATCGTCGGGTACGGCACTCCGCTGCCCACCCCCGCCGACGCCAAGACGTACGGTTACGGCCCGCCGACACCCGACAAGAGCTGGGTCTATGTTGGCGCCTACGCCGCGCCGCTTGAGCTCGTCGACGTGGCCCGCCAGGCGAGCGACCGGCTCGGCACGACCACCATCGCGGACGCCACGGGCGATCCCAAGCGCACGGGCATGATCGACAACAAGCTCGTGGTCGGAGTCGTCGGCCAGGGCGACGTCTGGACCGAGCCGCTGTCGTGGATCGAAGCGCAGAACATGCTGTACCAGACCGATGCGGAGGAGAACGAGGCGAGCGGCTTCGCGTTCGCGAACGCCCAGCTGGGTGTCCCGTGGCTGCTCGTCCGGGGCATCTCCGATTCGGTCTGGTACCCGAAGGCCTACGACGGCATCGAATCGTCCGACCATGCGGCGATCGCCGTCCGCTACCTGGTGGACCACCTGCCGGCCACGATCAACAAAGCACCCACGACGATCGCCGATCTGTCCCCGATCGCCAACGCGTACCAGGCCGGCTACCTGATCGCGAAGCGCGCCTACTACCAGGTGAGCCCCGTGCCGAAGGTCGTCTACGTCAACCAGGCCGGGCACGCGGTGACGCTCACCGGAGCGTCCCTTGCCAAGCTCGAGCAGGAGTACACCTACGCGGCGGGTCACATCGGTTGAGCCGGCCATGAGCTGATCGTCCCTGCTCGGGCAGATAGAGAGCCCGGGCAGGGACGGACCGGCCGGCGCACTGAGCAGCTACGGCCCGAGTGCCGCTCTGGTCGGCGTACCGGCAGTACCGCATCTGCCCGCGGTGAACCGTGCAGCACGACTCGTGTCCGTTCCGGTCCAGAGACACTTCCCTGGACTCAGCCCGAACGAGTGTGACCGCCGTGAGGTTGATCCGTGCTCACCAGCCATGCGTAGGCCTCGGCGAACTCGACTGCTCTGTCGGATCGATTCTCCTTGACTGCTTTGGATATCGCGTCGAGGAGTTGCTCCCTGACGTCCACTGCCTTCTCAGGCATCGTGTCCTCCAATCTTGCTCCGTACATGCGGACCCCGACGACACGGGCGAGTCAGGCTTCGAGGTTGCTCAGCGCCGTGTCAGAGTAACTCCCGTTTCGAATGTCGGTCTCGGGCGACCTCGGCGCGTGTGGGATCTCGGTTGACCTGCTCGAGGTCGATCCGAAACTGGTTTGCCGGGTCGATGTACGTCATGCCTCTGCCGAGTCAGTGCACGTCATGCCCGTCCTCGTCGGCTTCGAGGTTGGGCTGGTCTCAGGCTGGATCGTCGTCTTCCGGGCCCTTGTCAATTCCTTCTTCGTCAACGGCAACTCCGCCCACATCGCCTCCACCTGAACCTGCTACGCGATGGGTCGTATCCGGTTGTCGTCTTCGATCTTCGGTCCGTCTTCGCGTCATCGCCCACGGCGAGAGGCGAGACCTGCCATGCGAAGCGGCCGTCGCATCCGCCACCCAAGAGCGCGGAGAACGCGGCGCCCACTGGCGGTGGTCAGCTCGGCGTTCGCTCGTCCAGGCCCCAGGGTGCACCGCTGTCGTTCAAGAGCTCGAGGAACGGACCGGGCGGGAGTGCCTCCGGGCCGAGCAAGCCGACATCTTTCCAAGCTCCCGAGGAGATGAGCTCGAGAGCCACTACCGGGTTGATGGCGGTCTGCCAGACCACGGCCTGAGAGCCGTACTCCGACATGCACCATTCGTTGTCTACGACGTGGTACAGGTAGACCTCACGGGGTGAGCCGCCCTTGCCGATGCCCTTCACCCAGGTTCCGGCGCAGGTGAGGCCGTGCATGAGATGGCCGATCTCGGCCGGGTCGGGAAGGCATGCCGCCACGACGTCTCGAGGCGAGACCTCGACGCCGCCTACCGAGACCTTCGTCGTCGAATCCAGCCCGAGCGTGTGGATCGACTTGAGCACGCCGATGAACTCGTCCCCGAGGCCGTACTTGAACGTGACTCGGTTCGTGTCCACCCAGCGCGGCATGAGGAGGACCTCTTCATGCTCGACGTTCACGCACTCGACCGGGCCGATTCCTGCCGGGAAGGCAAACGTCTCCGGCTCACTGAACGGCTCCGTCGTGAACCACCCGCGCCCCTTCTCCCAGATGACCGGAGGGTTCAGGCATTCCTCGATGGTGGTCCAGATCGAGAAGGTCGGGCAGAAGTCGTAGCCATCGACTACGAGGTTGGCCCCGTCCCTGACCCCGAGCTCGTCGATGGACTCGAAAAGGTTGTCGGCTGCGTGGCGAGCGAACACGTCGGACAGGCCCGGTTCGACTCCCATTCCGGCGAGCGCGAGCATCCCGCGCTCCTCCCACTGCGGGGCAAGTTCGAACTGCTCGTCACCGAGCTTCACTCCCGTCTTCGCGTACGGCTCCTCGGGGTGGGGGTGCGAGAGCGACATGGCCATGTCCACGTACGTGACGCCGGCCGCGAGGGCAGCGCGATAGATCGGCATGACGAAGCGAGGGTCGACGGCGTTGAGAACGGCGTCGCAGTGCTCCGTGCGAATCAGCTCCGTGATCGACGACTCGTCGGAGGCATCGATCTTCACGCCGGAGAAGTGGTCCGCGGCCGACTGGGCCGCCTTGTCAGCTCGAGCGCGGTCGTAGTCGGCGATGACGACCTTCTCAAAGTTGCCCCGGCGGGCCGCTATGTGGGCGAACGCAGTTCCGACCCCACCGGCTCCGATGACGAGTACCCGCATGGGAACCTCCCTTCTCGTTCCGGCGCACTGGTCGCCGGCGATCAATAAGACGTTACGGGAGAGCGGCCCCAAATCCTAGGGTCGAATGCCCCTATCCAGACGGGCGAGCCGGTGAGACAGTTACCTCTAGGTCCCATCGCAACGAGGAGGGACAGGTTTATGTCTGGTGACAAGCCCAAGTTGCGGACTTTCGCCGGTGGGGAGTCCATCGACGAACGAGCGGATGAAGGGGTGTTCTGATGTCCACCGCTATTGCCCCGGTGCCGTCCGAGGAGCGCCTCGAGAAGGGCTTGAAGTCGGAGGCGATCGGGCTCATCACGAGCATCGTGATCGGAACGGCTTCCACGGCCCCTGCCTACAGCCTGGCAGCGACGCTGGGGCTGATCGTTGCCGTGGTGGGTTTCCACGCGCCCCTCGTCGCGATTGTCGCCTTCATACCGATGCTGCTGATCTCGATCGGCTACAGCGAGCTCAACAAGGCGGACCCGGACTGCGGGACGACCTTCACGTGGGCGACGCGGGCATTCGGGCCGAAGACCGGGTGGGCGGGCGGCTGGGGGATCATCGCTTCCGACGTGCTCGTTATGGCGAGCCTCGCCCAGGTTGCCGGCCAGTACGGCTTCCTGCTGTTCAACGCGAAAGGCATCGGCGATAACCCCACGAGCTTTTGGGTGCTCCTCGTCGGAGTCCTGTGGATCATCTTCTTGACTTACATCTGCTACCGCGGGATCGAGATCTCGGCGAAAGTGCAGCGTGTTCTTTTGGCGGTCGAGCTCGTGATGTTGGCCGTCTTCGCCATCGTGGCACTGAGCAAGGTGGCGCTGGGCGACGCACCGGCAGGCCACATGGTCCCAACCCTGTCGTGGTTCAACCCGCTTACGATCTCTGCTTCGGCCTTCATCAACGGGCTCGTTCTGATGCTGTTCATCTACTGGGGCTGGGACACGTCGCTCTCGATCAACGAGGAGACGACCGAGAAGGACCGGCTCCCGGGCCTGGCGGGGATCATCGCCACGGTGCTGTTGCTCGCGACCTATGGGCTGGTCACCATCGCCGCCCAATCCTTCGCCGGCGTCGGTACGAAGGGCATAGGGCTGGCGAACCCGGCGCACCTCACCGACGTGCTGTCGGTGCAGGGCACGGCCGTGTTCGGATCGGCCTGGATCGGCTCGGCATTCGCTCATCTCTTGCTCCTCATGGTGCTTTCGTCGGCGGCTGCCTCCACGCAGACGACGATCCTTCCCACGGCTCGCACGGTGCTGTCGATGAGCGTCTACAAGGCGATACCCGACTCGTTCGGAAAGATGCACCGGAAGTACCTGACCCCGACCGTGGCGACCGTGGCGATGGGCGGCATCTCGATCGTGATGTACGGGCTCATGAACTACCTCTCAGGCGGGAACGTGATCGCCGACGCCGTAACGACGTGCGGCGTGTGGATCGCCTTCTACTACGGTCTGACCGGCTGGACGTGCCTGTGGTACTACCGCAAGTCGCTCATGGGTAGCACTCGTGACCTCCTGATGAAAGGGATCCTGCCTGGCCTTGGTGGCCTGATCCTGTTCGGAGCAGGCGCCTGGAGCTTGAAGGCCGACTGGTTCTTCTCGAGCAATCAGAGCTACACCTCGTGGGCTATGCCGTTCGCCCCGCACTGGGACATCGGCGGGGTGTTCCTGGTGTTCTTTGTCAGCGCGCTCATCGGCGTTGTCTGCGCCGTGGCGTGGCGGTTCGCAGCGCCGTCGTTCTTCCGCGGCGAGACGCTCAACCGCTCGACACCGACGCTCGTGACTGAGGATGCTGTCCTACCGCTCGAGGCAGCGATGGCAGAGACTGCGGGCAACCGAGGAGACGCTGGCCCCGGCGAAGGTTCGGCCTGACCGGCCGGCGAGGCCGTGATCCGTCTCGCGCCTTAGACCCGCCCTGCGGAGCGCCAGCGGCTTGGCGCTACTGCAAGGCGCCGGTTCATGAGGCGAGCCCTGTCTACCCAGGCCGACGCGCTCGGTGCCTGGCCGACGGGGCGGCCGGCCGGCGATCGGAGGGCCGACAAGGCGACCATGAGAGCGGCCATCTCGGCTTCGTTCGGGATGCCCCGCACCTCGAGCACACCGGGCTCCATGCCGGATGAGCTCTCACCGCCGCTGCGGCCCCGCGGCTCGACGCTGTACGCGGTTTGTTCCGACAGTGGGTACAAAACGCGTACAGCGTTGGCCGGCGGCCGCCCATGACTGCCGTCGCGCCGGTCGCGCCCGTCGCTGCCACCGCGCCCGTCGCTGCCGCCTTCGCTGCGGCTGTTGGTGCCGCCCGGCTCGGGGGTGCCCTCAGAGCGGGATGTTGCCATGCTTCCTCGATGGGAGTTCCGGTCGTTTCTCGCGCAGGCTGTGCAGGGCGGCGGCCACTTCCAGCCGTGTCTCGGACGGCATGATGACAGCGTCGACGTATCCGTGTTCTGCGGCCTGGTAGGGGTTGTCGTAGGTCGACCGGTACTGATCGACGAGCTGGCGGTGAAGCGTCAGAGGATCACTAGAGGCAGCGAGGTCGCGGTGGTGGACGACGTTTACTGCTCCTTCCGCGCCCATGACGGCGATCTCCGCGGTCGGCCAGGCGAGGTTGAGATCGGCCCGCAGGTGCTTCGACCCCATCACGACGTAAGCACCGCCGTAGGCCTTGCGGGTGATCACCGTCACCTTGGGGACGGTCGCCTCCGCGTAGGCGTAGATAAGCTTCGAGCCCCTACGGATGATGCCCTGCCACTCCTGGTCGGTACCAGGAAGGAAACCCGGCACGTCGACGAAGGTCAGGATCGGCACGTTGAACGCATCGCAGGTTCGTACGAATCGTGCCGCCTTCTCGGAGGCGTCGATGTCGAGCGTCCCAGCGAGGTGCGCAGGCTGGTTGCCGACCACCGCGACGGATGCGCCCTCGATTCGCCCGAAGCCGCAGATGATGTTCGAAGCGAAGAGAGCGTGAACCTCGAGCAGGTCCCCTCCGTCGAGCACGGTGGTGATCACGTCGCGCATGTCGTAGGCGAGGTTGTCGGAGTCCGGGATGAGCGTGTCGAGTGCCCGATCCCTGTCGGTGAGCGTCGGGGAGGCGGAGCTCGCGTAACGAGGTGGGTCGGAGAGGTTGTTCTGTGGGAGGAAGCTCAGCAGGGCACGTGTGTAGTCGAACGCGTCTCGCTCGTCGGTTGCGCGGTAGTGGGCGTTGCCGGACTTCGTCGCGTGGGTCCGGGCGCCGCCCAACTCCTCGAAGCCGACGTCCTCACCAGTCACCGACTTGATGACGTCGGGGCCGGTGATGAACATGTGCGCCACCTGGTCGACCATGACAGTGAAGTCGGTGACGGCGGGGGAGTAGACGGCACCGCCGGCGCACGGGCCGGCGATGACCGATATCTGCGGGATCACGCCGGAGGCTGCCACGTTCCGGTAGAAGATGTCGCCGTAGAGCGCGAGCGAGACGACGCCCTCCTGGATCCGTGCCCCGCCTGAGTCGTTGATCCCGATGAACGGGCAGCCGATCTCGAGTGCGAGGTCCATCGCCTTGACTACCTTCTCGCCGAACACCTGGCCGAGCGAGCCGCCGAAGACATTGAAATCCTGGGAGAACAGGCAGATCTCGCGTCCGTCCACGGTCGCGCGCCCCGTCACCACGCCGTCTCCGTACGGCCGCTTCTCTCCCTCGGTGCCCGACGGGTGCCGGGCAAACGCGTCCAGTTCTCGAAACGAGCCGGGGTCCACGAGCGCCTCGATCCGCTCGCGGGCGGTCATCTTGCCGCGAGCATGCTGCCGCTCGGCTGCCTCCGTCTCCGCCTCCTCGAAGACCTCACCGCGAAGCTGTTCGAGCGCGCGCAGCTTGGAGGCCGTGGAGCCCTCAGGCACTGGCGTCATCACGGCTCACCTGCGGCGGGCGCATCGACGATCCGGCACAGGACCTGGCCTCTCTGCACTTGATCGCCGACGGAGACCGAGAGACCCTCGACCACGCCAGCTTTCGGGGCTCGCAGCGGTTGCTCCATCTTCATCGCCTCCACCTCGACAATCGTGTCGCCTTGAGCGACGAGGTCGCTGTTGCTGGCGACGAGCTTGGCGACTATCGCCTGCATGGGGCACGTGACAGCGTTGCCGCCCGAGCCCCCTTCTTTGCCGAGCGTCTGGCTCCCGACTCGCCGCAAGGGTGGCGGCGCAGGAGACGGATCGACGGCCCCGCCACCGAAGGATGCCGGGAGGCTCACCTCGAGCCGACGACCGTCGACCTCGACCGTGAGACGCCTGCGCTCCTCGAGGCCTGCGGCTTCAGGCGATCCGGACACCTCTGCATACGGCTTGACGGGGTTGTCGAAATCGTCCTCGATCCAGCGTGTATGCACCCGGAACGGCGCCGTCACGAAGTCGGGGTGATCCACGACGACACGATCGAACAGCAGGACCGTGGCGATCCCGACCACCTCGAATTCGGCGAGCGCTCGCCGTGCCACGGCCAGTGCAGCGTCGCGGTCGCGCCCGTAGACGATGAGCTTGCCCAACAATGAGTCGAACTCTGCCGGGAGCTCGTCGCCCTCCTGGTAGCCGCCATCCCAGCGCACGCCCGGACCGGAAGGCGGGCGCCACCTTCGGAGCTGGCCGGGGGAAGGCAAGAAGCCGCTGCCTGCGTCCTCCCCGTTCAAACGGAACTCGATGGCATGACCGTGCAGGTCAGGGTCGTCGTAATCGAGCAACCCGCCAGCCGCCAGCCGTAGCTGCTCCCGGACCACGTCGATTCCCGTCACCATCTCGGTGACCGGGTGCTCCACTTGCAGGCGGGTGTTGACCTCGTTGAAGGAGATGGTGCCGTCCGGGGCGAGGAGGAACTCGCACGTGCCGGCGTTGCGGTAGCCGGATGCGCTCAGGATCGCCTTCGAGCCTTCGTAGACGGTGCGGATCTGCTCGTCGGTGAGGAACGGGGCTGGCGCTTCCTCGATCAGCTTCTGGCTCCGCCGTTGCAACGAGCAGTCTCGTGTCGAGAGGACCACGACCTTGCCGGCGTCGTCGGCGAGGCACTGGGTCTCGAGATGGCGTGCCCGTTCCAAGAAACGCTCCACGAAGCACTCGCCTCGGCCGAAGGCGCTCGTGGACTCGCGCACCGCTGACTCGAACGCTTCGTCGAGCTCCGCGAGGCTGCGGACGACCTTCATCCCACGTCCACCACCGCCGAAGGCCGCCTTGATCAGTACGGGCAGGCCGTACTCCTTGATGAACGCGCGTATCTCTGAGGCGTCGAGCACCGGGTGCGAGAGCCCCGCTGCGAGTGGCGCACCGACGGCGGCCGCCATCTGCCGGGCGACCGTCTTGTCGCCGAGGTCGCGGATCGCATGCGGCGGAGGCCCGATCCACGTCATGCCGGCATCGATCACGGCTTGGGCGAAGCCCGCGTTCTCCGCCAGGAAGCCATAGCCGGGATGAACCGCGTCCGCCTCGGCGCGCGCCGCCGTGGCGATCAGCTTGTCGACGGCCAGGTAGGTCTGCACAGGCGTGCGACCGTCGAGTGCGAACGCCTCGTCGGCCAGGCGCACGTGAAGCGCCTCGCGGTCCTGGTCGGCGTACACAGCGACACTGGCCAGGCCGGAGTCCCGGCAGGCCCGTGCGACGCGGACCGCGATCTCGCCTCGATTCGCGATCAGGACCTTTAGCACGGCCGCGCGCCCTCAGCCTGTGCCTGAAGCAACGTCGTTGTGCTGGTGGGTGAGGCCGAGCCTGGACGCCGCCTCCCAGAGCTCCTCACGGGCCCTGGGATCAGCTGTCTCCTCGATCAACAGTCGAGCCTGGCCTCGTTGGCTACGGCCGAAGACGTGGGCGCATCCCTGTTCTGTGACCACGACGGAGTGCTGGAAGGAGCCAGCAGGCACTTCGAGAAGGGGAACCACGGTGGAAGTCGACGACTTTTCGTGCCAAGCCGGCAGGGCGATGACGGCCTGCCCACCTGCCGAGTGGAGCGCCCCGACGACGAAGTCGGGCTGACCGCCGAACCCGGAGTAGATGCGGCCACCGACATAGCTGGCATTGGCCTGGGCGAACAAGTCGATCTGGAGGGCGGTGTTGATCGACAGCATCGCCGGGTTCGCCGCGATCCTCGATGGGTCGTTCGTAGTCTCGGTCCGTTGTAGGAGGAGCCGGGGGTTAGCGTCGGCCCACTGGTACAGCTCGGGCGATCCGAACAGGAACGATGCTGTGATCGGACGGCCCGGGTCGAGGGCGCCGGCGCGCTCGAGGCTGAGGACGCCGTCGCTCACCATCTCCGACCAGACGCGAAGCCCCCCGTGTCCCTGCAGACGGCTCAGGGTCGCATCGGGGACCTGGCCGATGCCCAGCTGCAACGTGGCGCCGTCGGTGACCAGCCGAGCGACTTGCTCACCGATCTGCGCCGTACGGTCGTCCGGCTTGCGCGGGTTCGCGCTCGGTAGCTCGTGCTCCACCTCGATGGCAAGGTCGATCATGTCGGTGTCGATCTCGCCGTCACCCAAGGTGTACGGCATATTTGGATTGAGCTGGGCGATGACGAGGGCTCCCCGTGCGCGTGCCTGTTCGATGGCGGCCGGGAGCACGTTGACCTCTATACCGAGCGAGACCTTTCCTTCTCGGGGTGTAGACGTGTGGACGAGCACGAGATCGGGCCGCCGCGTGGTCGCGAACAGGCGGGGCACGAGCGAGAGCCGCATCGGCAGATAGTCGAGCCCGAGTGAGTGGCGCATACCTGGGCCCACGAAGGGGGTCTCGTAGAGCACGTCCGGACGGTTCGGGATGGGGTGCTGCGCGTTGAGGATGAACAGCCGGTAAGTCTCGACGGTGGCGTCGAGTATCTCAAGAGCCCGGATCGGGGTGGCAAAGTTGCCCGATGCGACGACGCGCGGTGACGCCTCGGTCAGTCCTCCGAGTACGTTCACGATCTCATGCTCCGGGACGATTCGCACGACTGAGACCCTAGGCCACCCGCTCCGGCGCCGACATGGGTCTTTCGGCACGTTTTGTCGCCGCGTCTGGCAGTATCCGAGGTGCCGCACCTGTCGTCGAAGGGGCGGCCACCTAGCGGCTCTGCGGGCCGCGCGCGAGATCGGAGCTGTATGACGACGCGGTTCACGACGACGGTCGCACCGGTGCGGGACAACAGCGACACCATCCGCCGGCACCTCGAGGATGCCGATTTCCCTGCGCTGCTTCCCGCCCTCGCCTACGCGACCGGCGATCTCACGCTGCTCCGGCCCGATCTCCGCCCCGATCTCCGGCCCGATCTCCGGCCCGATCTGCTGCCCGATCTGCTGCCCGATCCGTTGTTCCTCGGGCTCCCGCAGGGCGGCCTCGACGAAGACCAGCAACGCTCAGCGCACATCGACGGCACCCGCCGGTGAGGAACCGGAACGACGCTGACGCCGGGGGATCAGGAGGCGAGCAGTGGGATCGTGAGAGTGCGTCGGAGATGGCGATGCCCATTGCTGCGCGTGAGGCTTCGGCGCGGTGGGCTCGCGAGTTGGGATCCTGGGCCATCCCCGACGGGGTGCTGCGGACGGCGCCGGAGTGTCCGTGGGGGTTCGTACCCGCTCTGTTCACCCGGTCCGCGGAGAGGGCGGTGGCAGACGCGACGCCCACCCCCTCGCGTCGGCAGGCTGCGGCGGCCATCCCTGCCGGCGGCTCGGTGCTCGATGTGGGAGTGGGCGGAGGCGCCGCCAGCCTCCCACTCGCGCCCCCGGCCGGGCAGATCGTCGGCGTCGACGAGAGCCAGGCGATGCTGGATGCGTTCGCCGCGGGCGCCGACCGGCGTGGCGTGCGGCACGCGCAGATCCTTGGCCGATGGCCCGACGTGGCTCGAGACGCTCCGCAGGCGGACGTGGTGGTGTGCCACCACGTGATCTACAACGTGCCTGACCTCGCCTCCTTTGCGGCAGCCCTCGATGCCCACGCCGCCCGACGGGTGGTGATCGAGCTGACCGACCAACACCCCCAGAGCGACCTCAACCCGCTGTGGCGCGCCATCCATGGCATCGATCGCCCGACACAGCCCACCGCAGCCGACGCTGCCGAGCTCATCGCGGCCTTGGGCTACGACGTCCAGGTTGAGCGGTTCGAACGGCCGTCACTGTGGTATGACGCTCCCCGAGACGAGCAAGTGGCGTTCGCTCGCCGCCGGCTCTGCGTGGGCCAAGAGCACGACGCCGAGATCGAGGCCTACATCGGCGCCACCGCAGCCGTGCTTCGCCAGCTGGTGACCCTCTGGTGGGACCGCCACCTTTGAGTCGGCCGATGGATGCCTGCGGACCGATCGGGCCGATTGTTGCCTAGACACGGTCGTTGTCTCGCCCTATGCTCACCTGTGAGACATGGCGACGTCACGTGTCTCATTGACTCTAAACGGGGAGGCAGGGGGCTGCACAGTGGCGATTGGCCTGGACCTGGACTACCTGAAACGATCGGCCAGAGGTGAGTTCGACCTCGGCTGGCTCCGCAGCACCACCTCGGAATGGGGAGTGCGGGCCAAGCCCAGCAAGACGGGGCTGACCATGCGGGACATCTCGATCGGGAGCTATGGCGAGGTCCCGGATCATGCCCCTCGGCGCACGATGGCGCCACGAGGTTCCGATGTTGACCCTGACGTCCCCGACCTCGGGTACACGATCAACGACAAGGCCGAGGTCTGGTCCGACAACGTGCTCGATCTGTACGAGGAGGCAGTGAGCCGGCAGTGGAGCGCCACCCGAGACATCCCCTGGAGCGAGCTGCCTGAGCTCGACCCGGATCTCGAGCACGCGATGTGCCAGCTCGCGACTGTGCTGTCCGAGGTGGAGATGGTTGCTGCAGACTTCCCCGCCAAGTGGCTCTGGAGAATCAACCACGACTTCGTCGAGGTGAAGATGTTCCTCTGCACCCAGGTGATGGACGAGGCGCGCCACACCGAGGTGTTCCGTAAGCGGGCGCTCGCGAACGGCGGAGGCCTTGGGCGAGCATCGGCGGTGGTGGAGCGTTTCCTCCAGCTCATCTTGGACGCGGAAAGCTACGACGAGGGCTCTGCACTCATGCACCTGCTCGGCGAGGGGATCGTGCTGTCGCTCTTCCGGGCGGGGGAGTTCATCTCGCCTTCACCGGTCGAGAAACAGATCTTCCGGCTCTGCATGCAAGACGAAGCGAGGCATGTCGCCTATGGGACGATGCACCTCCGCTACCGGCTGGAGCGGGACCCGTCGATGGCCGAGGACTTCCACGCCTATCTCGACAAAGGCGAGGAGATCATCGCCATGATCTTCGCCACGCCCGAGATCGCGGAGCCGACGGCGATACTAGCTGCAGGCGGGCTCGAGCAGGCCGCCGAGCTGGGCACAGCAGCGGGTGAGGTGATGCGACACCAGATCATCGGCGAGTACCTGAAGCGGTGCCAGCACGCCGGCCTCGATCGCCGTGGCCGGCTCCACCTACCGGAGGTGCTGATCCAGGGCGTCCCCGGCGCCATGGCCGAGGCGGTGGCGTGATGGCCCCCATAGAGGCCACGTTCCCCTCCGACCGCTGGTTCTCCGAGCTCGTGGTCCGGGCGAACGCCGACCGCCCCGCGATGGAGCGGCTCGGGATCGCAGAGCTTCGTTTCGCAGCGGAGATCGTCGACGACGATGGATGCGCTCAGCTGTTCGGGATCGTGCTCGACGGCTACGACATCGAGTCCCTGGGCGAAGTGGCCGATGCGGACTTCGTTCCCGAGGTGGTGGTGAGCGGGCCCATCGACGCCTGGCGGGAGATGGTCGCGTCGATCGAGGCAAACGGCAGGGCTGATTCCGCTCACACCTTGAACAGCCTCACGATCGCAGGAGTGCCGTTCGTGGTGCGCGCCAACGACGCGATGGGCCACGACAAGTTCTTCCGCTACATGGGGACGTTGCAGGCCATCTTCGACGCGGCGGGCACCCCTGCCGTGGTTGCCACGGCTCGGTAGCGGCCGTGGCTCTTCACGTCGACGAGGACGAGTGCCTCGGTTGCGGAGCGTGTGAGTCTGCGTGCCCGACGGGCGCTATCATTCAGACGCCGGGCTTCCCGGTCGCGTACGTGGTCGATCCGTTGCTGTGCAACGACTGCGACCGCTGCCTTCAGATCTGCCCGGTCTGCGGGCTCGTCGCCGACGGGGCTTGGGCCGTTTGCCGAGGGCGAGGGTGTCCGTTGTCGTCCAAGCGGTACGCCGGCTGGGAGTGCAGCGAGGGCCAGGAGCGGTGCGACCGTTGCGGAGCGATGCTGTGGCGTCCGCCCGGAGGCGCGTGGGTCTGCAGCGTCTGCCGTGAGGCGGCGGCTGGGGACGGCCACAGGGCCAGCTGCCCCAAGATCCGCCGCGCCGCCCGCTTGGTGGCCGCCGCCTCAACCTAACGGCTGGCCGCGTCGGCAGAGCCTGTGGGAGCCAAGACCGCCGGGCCGAGCAGGTGAGCGGGAAGCAACCTCGAAGGGACTTTGTCCCCTGGTCGAGCGAACGGCGCGGGGCGCATGCTCATGACAGGCCAGTGAACGAGGCGGTGCAATGGCAGAGGTGCACAGCGCGAGGGGATCCGTCCGGAGCCCATGGCTCGTACTTCCCGTGCTGTGCGTCAGCTTGCTCATCGTGAGCCTCGACAACACGATCCTCAACGTGGCGCTCCCGGTGATGGCGCGCGTGATGCACGCGTCGTCGAGCCAACTGCAATGGATCGTGGACGCCTACGCCATCGTGTTTGCCGGGCTTCTGCTCGCCATCGGCAGCCTGGGTGACCGTGTCGGTCGGAAGTGGATCTTCATGCTCGGGCTCGCCTTCTTCGCAGTGGGATCGGCGGCGTCTGCCTTCTCCGGTACGCCAGACCGCCTCATCGCCGCTCGGGCGTTCATGGGTATCGGCGCAGCGGCGATCATGCCCTCCACGCTGTCGATCCTCACCAACGTGTTCACGAGGCCGGACGACCGGGCACGGGCGATCGGGCTCTGGTCGGGCACGACCGGGCTTGGCGTCGCCATCGGGCCGGTGGCCGGTGGCTGGCTGCTTGCCCATTACTGGTGGGGATCGGTGTTCCTGATCAACGTGCCGATCGCCCTGGCCGGGCTCCTCGCCGTCGCGTGGCTGGTGCCCAACTCGAAGAACCCCGCCAGCAAGCGGCCCGATCCGGTCGGCGCCGGACTCTCGGTCGTGGGTATGGGTCTGCTGCTCTGGGGGATCATCGAGGCCCCCAACCGGACGTGGACCTCGCCACTCGTGCTCGGCGCCCTGGCAGCCGCGGCGCTGGTGCTGTTCGCGTTCGTCGTGTGGGAGCGGCGCTCAACTCATCCGATGCTGGAGATGTCGTTCTTCTCGTCCCGGCGGTTCTCGGCCGCGATAGGAGCGATGGGTCTGGTGATCTTCGCCTTGATGGGCGGGCTGTTCCTACTGACTCAGTATCTGCAGTTCTCTCTTGGTTACAGCGCGTTCGCTACGGGCATGCGGATCGCGCCCATCGCGGCCGTAGTGCTCGTGGCCGCTCCTCTCTCGATCGTCCTCGTACGTATCGTCGGTACCAAGCCCGTGGTCTTCACCGGCATGAGCTTGATCGCCGTCGGCCTCGGGTTGCTGTCCCGGTTGACCGTCCATGGCACGTATCTTGAAGCGCTGCCCGCGTTCTTCCTGATGGGTATCGGCACCGGCCTCGCTTTTGCACCATGCACGGAGTCAGTGATGGGATCGCTGCCCCTCGAGCTGGCCGGCGTCGGCTCGGCGACGAACGGGGCGGCGCTCCAGACCGGGGGAGCGCTCGGCGTCGGTGTCCTCGGGAGCCTTCTCAACACCCGTTATCAGGACCGGCTGACGCCGGTGCTGAGCCACTATCCGGTGCCGAGATCGATCCTCCACCTGATCACCGGCTCACTCGGCGGTGCCCTGACAGTGGCTCACCAGGTGGGCGGTGGCCTTGGTGCTGGTCTCGCCGGGTTGGCGCGGCAGTCGTTCATCAGCGGCTTCGATCTTGCCGTCACCGTCGGGGCGATCGTCGTGGGAGCCGCGGCACTCGTCGTTCTGGTGGTCCTGCCGAACCGCGCCCCTCCGAGTCGACTCGCGGCGCTTCCGACGGGAGACGGGGAAGCGACGGACGATGGCCTTCCGGCGGGCGATGTGGGTGGCGATGGGAAGGGCACCCGAGTGCCTGAAGCCCACTTCGTGGACTCGGGACGTTCGGCCCTACCTGCGCTCCAGGGTGCCGCTCACACTGGCATCGAGAGCCGCCGGAAGGAGGACCGATGAGTCAGCCTGAGCATGAACATGCCGGCGCGCAGGACCCCGTCCCCGCTCGGCCGGGTGAGCTTGATGATGCGCGGCCTCCGGGCCGTGACCGGGCTTTGCACGCGACTGTCTGCAGGAAATGCGGTGCCAACGAGCACGTGCACCGGGGTCTCTGCCGGCGCTGCCGCCGGCTGTCGATGGGTGAGAGTCGTGTCCTTCCACCCGAGAGCATCGAGAAGCCGCACGAGGCCTCCCCGGAGCCGTTGCACAATCCGCCGTGGCGGCGCCGGGGTGCATGACCGTCCGGCCTGTTGTGCTGTGACAGGACGCTCTGGTAGGCGAGCGAACCGCGAGTGAGGAGAGGGATCATGGAGTTGAGTGCTGTTCCGATCGAGAAGCCCGACGGGTCGAGTGTCATCATCGGCCAGGCACACTTCATCAAGACCATCGAGGATCTGCACGAGACCCTGGCAGCCGCCAGTCCCCATCTGCGTTTCGGGATCGCGTTCTGCGAGGCTTCGGGCCCATGCCTGATCCGGCGATCGGGCAACGCAGACGACCTAGTCGACCTCGCCGCCACGAACGCGGAGATGATCGGTGCCGGGCACTGTTTCGTGGTGTTCCTGCGGGAGGGTTACCCGGTCAATGTCCTGAACGCGATCAAGCAGGTCCCTGAAGTCTGCACCGTCTTCTGCGCCACGGCGAACTCGGTCGAGGTCCTCGTAGCACAGACCGATCTCGGTCGGGCGATCCTCGGGGTGGTAGACGGCCTCCCGCCAGCCGGGTTCGAGACCCCGAAAGACGAGGCCGAGCGCAAGAAGTTGCTGCGCTCGATCGGCTACAAGCTCTGAGCCCGGGGGGGCTGCCGCCGAGCCCGACGAACTGCCACTGCGCTGCGCTCTTCGACCTGGGCTCGACCTGGGCTTGACTTCGATCCCGCGGGCTCCCACACCAAGTACCGAGGCTGCCACAGCTTCGCTAGGACCTGTTGTTCCTCCAGTGGCGTAGGTCACCCGATCACGCGAAAGCGCCCGTCCCGCGAAGCTGGCGGGAATCGGGCGCTTTACTTCAGATGTATCAGGAAAGGAGAAACCACGATAAGAGTGGCACTCATCCGAGCCTTCGGGCCCGTTGCCTGTGCGAACACCTTATGATGCAAGCTGTCTGCCGAGTCAACATGAGGCCTGCCCGGTAACTACCCGGACAATCCCTGTGGCTCACCCTTCGAGTTGGGGAGGTTGATCTTGGTCACACGTCCTGGCCGCCTCCTCTCGGATCCTTCTCCGGGATCCAATCAATTCAACAGCAAAGCCGGCGTTCCTGTTCCGCTTGGCAAGAGATCGCCTGGAGATTCTCGGGACCATCGGCCCTGGCAGGGTGGCTGGGTTGAGCAAAGACTGAGTCTGTGCCAAGAAGAGGTTCGGTCATGAGCTTCGAGAACCGTTCAGACGCGGGTCGCCAGCTTGCAGAACAGCTACGCGATCTCGGCTCCGAGGACGTCGTGGTGCTCGGAATCCCGAGAGGGGGCGTTCCCGTTGCCTTCGAGGTCGCCCAAGCTCTCGGGGCTCCGCTGGACGTTATCCTCGTGCGGAAGCTCGGGGTCCCGTTGCAGCCTGAGCTCGCAATGGGTGCCATCGGCGAGGAAGGCGTCCGCATCCTCAATCACGAGGTGATCCGCGCGGCTCACGTGGACGACGCCGAGCTTGCGGCCGTGGAGGGCCGGGAACGCCACGAGCTCGAGCGAAGGGCCGAACGCTTCCGTGGCAACCGGCCTCGCGTTTCGCTCAGGGGTCGCACTGTCGTCGTCATCGACGACGGCATCGCGACCGGCGCGTCCGCGCGGGCCGCCTGCTCCGTAGCACGGGCACTTGGCGCGGCCCGTGTGCTGTTGGCGGTGCCGGTCGCGCCGCCGGGCTCCATAGCCAAGCTGGCGACGGCTGCAGACGAGGTGGTGTGTCTCGCCAGCCCCGAGCCATTCTTCGCCGTTGGACAGTGGTACTGGGACTTTGAACAGACTTCCGACGACGAGGTCGTGGATCTCCTCGGCAAAGCGGCGAGGCCGGCGGGTGCGTCGCTGAGCGGTCGCAGTACTGACACCGAGGGGCCGGACCGCGACGAGGATGTCGAGCTGACCGCCGGACCCGTGCACCTCGCGGGGCATCTCATGGTGCCGCCCGCTCCGCTCGGGTTGGTCCTGTTCGCCCACGGCAGCGGAAGCAGCCGCCAGAGCCCACGGAACCAGTACGTGGCGGCTGCGCTCAACGAAGCGGGCCTCGGGACTCTCCTCTTCGACCTCCTCACCGCGGACGAGGCGCTCGACCGCTCGAACGTGTTCGACATCGGGCTCCTGGCGGACCGGTTGAGCGCGGTCACCCGGTGGCTACGAGCCCAACCCGAAGCGGACGGGGTGCTCATCGGGTATTTCGGGGCCAGTACTGGGGCAGCAGCTGCGCTGCGGGCGGCAGCGCTACCGGACGCCGAGGTGGCGGCGATCGTATCCCGGGGTGGACGCCCTGATCTTGCCGGCCCAGGCCTGAGCGAGGTGCGGGCGGCAACGCTGCTCATCGTCGGTGGTCAGGACGACGTCGTGCTCGATCTCAACCGCCAGGCTTTGGCGTGCTTGAACTGCGAGTCACACCTCGCCGTGGTCCCCGGAGCTACCCACCTGTTCGAAGAACGCGGAGCGCTGGAAGCAGTGGCAGGTCTCGCCCGCGATTGGTTCACGAACTATCTCGCTCCGGCTCGCCAGTCGGTGACCTGAGTGCGGGCCGCACCCCGTCGGTCCGTGATGCCGTCCGCCAGGATGTGCCTGCTGGGCACGAGTGTGCCGACAGTCCGATTGGATCCCCCGACGCGTGCTAATCAAGCGAGATGCCCGACGCGTGCTAATCAAGCGAGATGAAGGTCCTGATCGCCAACCGCGGCGAGGTCGCGATCCGCATTGCGCGTGCCGCCGCCGATCTCGATATGCCCTCGGTGGCGATCTACTCCGAGGATGATGCGCGGTCGTTGCACACCCTCGCCGCCGACGAGGCCGTAGAACTTGGCGGGGTGGGGACGGCGGCGTACCTGGACGCCTCCCAGGTCGTGGAGGTGGCGATTGCCACCGGTTGTGAGCTCGTGCACCCGGGCTACGGGTTGCTCAGCGAGGACGCAGCATTCGCGCAGCGATGTGTGGAGAGCGGGCTGGGTTTCGTGGGTCCGTCCCCGGAGGTGCTTGCCGAGGTGGGTGACAAGGTGCGTGCTCGAGCGCTCGCTGGTTCGCTCGGCATTCCGGTATTGACCGGATCCCCTCTCGTCGAGTCGGCCGACGAGGCAGTGGCTGCCTTCGAGTCGTTCGGCGGGTCCCTCGTGATCATCAAGGCGGCCGCCGGCGGTGGTGGCATTGGCCTGCGGATCGTCGACCGGGCCTCCGACGTGCCGGGCGCGTTCGATCGCTGCAGGTCGGAGGTGGCAAGGGCTTTCGGGCGCCCCGACATCTTCATGGAGCGATACCTGCCCTCGGTGCGCCACCTCGAGGTGCAGATCGTCGGTGACGGGAACGACGTGGTCCACCTCGGCGAGCGCGACTGCTCCATCCAGCGCCGCCGCCAGAAGCTGATCGAGATCGCCCCCGCCCCGCGCCTCGATCCCGAGTGCCGACACCGGCTCCTGCACGCTGCCATCGCGTTCGGAACTGCCTGTGCCTACTCGGGACTCGGCACGGTGGAGTTCCTCGTCGACACGGCAACGACCGACGCGACAGCTTTCTACTTCCTGGAGTGCAACCCGCGGCTGCAGGTGGAGCACACCGTGACCGAGGCGGTCTCCGGGTGGGATCTCGTGCAGATCCAGCTCCGGATCGCCTCCGGGCAGAGCTTGGCCTCTCAGGGGCTCACGCAGCAGGCGGTAGGGGAGACCCGCGGCATCGCGATGCAACTCCGGCTCAACACCGAAACCCTCGACTCACACCACAACGTGCACCCGTCCTCGGGGACCATGCGCGTGTTCGAGCCGCCGGGCGGGCCTCACACCCGGGTCGACACCCACGGCTATGCCGGTTTCACGACGAACCCCAGCTTCGACTCGCTCCTGGCCAAGGTCGTCGTGCACTCGCCCGACGCCGACTTCGCGGCAACCATCCGCAAGGCTCAGCGGGCCCTGTCGGAGTTCCGGATCGAGGGGATCGCGACGAACCGGTCCTTGTTGCAGGCGATACTCGCCCGGCCCGAACTGCCGAGCTGGGATGTCGACACGTCGTTCGTCGAAGCTCACCTCGCCGACCTCCTCGAGGGACAAGGGGCTCCGGGGCGACAGCGGTTCTTCAGCGACACCGCGGCGACTCCCGTACCCGGCGCAGCCCGGACTGATGAGCCAGTCGCCGGCACCTTGGCGGTCGTGGCGCCGCTTCAGGCGGTGGTCACCTCGATCGACGTTGAGGTCGGTGACTCCGTGGGGACCGGTCAGCAGGTCGCCGTCCTCGAGGCCATGAAGATGCAGCACATCGTCGCGGCACCAGCAGGGGTGGTGAGCGCCATCGCCGTCACCGTTGGTGAGGTGGTCGACCGGGGCCAGGCCCTCGTGGCCCTCCGCACCGTGGACGCAGAGGGCGACCTAACGGTTGAGCCGGAGGCGATCGACCTCGACGCCATCCGGCCAGACCTGGCCGAGGTGCTGGACCGGATCGCGGTGACGCTCGACGAGAACCGCCCCGACGCCGTGGAGCGCCGGCGGCGCAGGGGGCAGCGCACCGCACGCGAGAACGTGGACGACTTGTGCGACCCCGGTTCGTTCCTGGAGTACGGGCAGCTCATCGTGGCGGGGCAGCGGCGGATCCGCACGATCGAGGATCTGATGGCGACGACACCGGCCGATGGGCTGGTGGCGGGGATCGGCGTGGTGAACGGCGCCACCTTCGGTGTCGACGTGGGCCGGACCGTGGTGCTCGCCTACGACTTCACCGTGCTCGCCGGTACCCAGGGGGCGTTCAACCACAAGAAGACCGACCGACTGCTGGAGCTGGCGCTCACGTGGCGGTTGCCGGTCGTCTTCTTCACCGAGGGCGGTGGGGGCCGCCCTGGGGACACGGACTTCTCCGACATCTCGGTCGCTGCCCTGGACATCCAGACCTTCACGACCTTTGCAGCCATGAGCGGCCGGGCGCCGCGCATCGCCATCGCGTCCGGCTACTGTTTCGCCGGCAACGCCGTGCTGTTCGGTTGCGCGGACGTCACGATCGCGACCAAGAACTCCTCCATCGGCCTGGCCGGACCGGTGATGATCGAGGGCGCTGGCCTCGGATCCCACCAGCCTCAGGCGGTGGGCCCCATCGAAATCCAGGCGGCGAACGGCGTGGTCGACCTCGTCGCCGAGGACGAGGAGGAGGCCGTCTCGTCGGCGAAGCAGATCTTGTCGTACTTCCAAGGCCCGCTCGCCCAGTGGGACTGCGCCGACCAGCGGGCGCTGCGTCACGTGATCCCCGTCAACCGCAAGCGTGTCTATGAGATGCGCGCGGCGATCGAGACCCTGGCCGATGAAGGGTCAGTGCTGGAGCTCCGGCGGGCCTACGGACGGGGCATGATCACGAGCCTCGTGCGGATCGAAGGGCGCCCATTCGGGCTGTTTGCCAACGACCCGAGGCACCTGGGGGGCGCAATCGACGCCGCGGCGGCAGAGAAAGCGGCTCGCTTCATGCAACTGTGCGATGCGTTCGATCTGCCGCTGATTTCGCTGTGCGACACGCCTGGGTTCATGGTGGGTCCCGAGAGCGAGCAGGAGGCCGCCGTCCGCCGCACCGCCAGCATGATGGTCACCGGCGCCACGCTCACGGTTCCGCTGTTCATGGTCTGCCTACGAAAGGGCTACGGGCTCGGTGCCATGGCGATGGGTGCCGGGAGCCTCAGGCAACCGTTCTCGACGGTGTCATGGCCGACCGGAGAATTCGGTGCCATGGGGCTGGAGGGCGCGGTCGAGATCGTGTACAGGAAGCAGCTCGACGCGGCTGTTGACGACGCTGCTCGCAAAGCGCTGCTCGAGCAGCGTGTCGACGACCTCTACGAGAAGGGCAAGGCGCTCTCGGCGGCGAGGTACCTCGAGATCGACGCGGTCATCGACCCGGCCGACACTCGGCACTGGCTGGTCAGCGGGGTCCAGTCAGCTTCGACGGCGCGGGCTCGGGCCTCCCGGCGACGGCCCTTCGTCGACACCTGGTGACACCTTGTGAGCTGTCAGCCAGGGTGCCGCAGGATCACCAGGTCCTGGTGGTTGCCGATGAGGCCCTCGACTATGGCGAGCACCTCGAAATGGCGACTCCAGATCGACCTCAGGTACTGCTCGGTGTGGAAGACGTTCCGGTAGTAGCCGGGATCGTCGTGCACCGCGCCGTCGATATCGGGGTTCTGCCCGAGATCAAGGTAGCCCTGTTCGTCGAGGATCGCCCGAGTCTGGCCGCTCAGTCCCGATCGAGCTGCAGTGGTTGGCCCGTGAGTCGTGACGGCGAGCAGGGCGCCGGGACGGGTGATTCGCCGGAGCTCCTCGAGCCAGAGCGTCATGTCGCTCTCGCGTAGGTGTGTGAAAACCGACACGCCGATCACCAGGTCGGCTGACGCCTCACGGAGCGGCGTCGGCGGCAGGCTGTCGACATGGACGGCTCTCATCCAGGGCAGGTTCTCCTGGCACCAGCTGATGTTGGCCTCGTCGATATCGATCCCGACGATCGAGCGCCGGCCCGAAGACCGGTCCGGCTCGAAGTACCTCGAGAACCGCCCGCAGCCGACGCCCCAATCGACGATGCTCCCGAACGACCGGTAGCTGCGGCCGGCAACTTGGACGAGCGACCGCTCGATCTTCGTGAAGGCCGAGAAACCCTCGAGCAGGTACGAGGACAACAAGTCGCCACCGTGAACGCGGCGTCGGTTCTCGGGCGGAGGCACCGGACCGTGCTCTCCGGGGTAGAAGTAATCGAGCCTGGGCTGCACGACGCCGTCGACCGACAACGAGAGATGAAGTGGACGTCGAGCCGTTGCGTTCACGACTTTCTGGGTAGGCAGTGGGAGAAAGAAACCCGCCCGATCCGACCCAGGGCGGTCAGGGAAGAGGACCGGGATGTCCGACCGCGGGTGCAGCTCGGGCGTGGGGACACGCTTGCGGTTGATCCGGAACCCGAGCTCCTGGGCTTTGCCCCGAGCACCAACCGCCCACCCGGCCGCCACCCAACCGCCGTCGGCCGGGATCACGACGTCCACGCACCAGGTCGCGCTCGCCTCGGTCGACAGGCCCGACTCCTGGTTCGCAACGGCCATACCCGTCTCCACGCTGGGGGTCTGGTGGGATGCAGAGCTCACGAGACGGCACGAGCTCGTGCAGGTGCAAGCACTGTAACGTTTGCAGCCCTGAGGGAGCGGCAATCGTGCCCGGACGCGACAGCGCCTCCGGCGAAGGGGGGAGCCGGAGGCGGTCGCAACGCTTGGACAGGCTTCATAGATTGTCGACCAGTGAGCCACGAACTTGAGGAATTTTCCGAGAATTGCTTTCACCCAGCCCGATCCAGGCGACGGGCACTGCTGATGAGGACCGCAATCGTCCTGCTCACAGGGGTGTTCTGCCTGGCTGCGTGCAGCGGTGGGAGCCGATCGTCATCTGCGACGACGACCACGGCGAATTCACACCCGGTCGGTTCGCTGGGGTCGACGCTGGTGATTCCCGGGGTGACGGGTGCGGCAGCCGTGACGCTGTTGGACATGATCGACCCGATCGCGGACGCGACCGGTCGTAAGGCGCAGCCCGGGACCCGCTACGTAGCGGTCCGCTTGCGATTCGTGAGTCGAGCGACCGGCGTCTACCGCGAGGACCCCTACGCAGGTCTCGCCGTCGTGGGCAACGACGGCAACGGCTACCCGGCTCGGCCGGGCCAGGCGGCAGGTTGCTCCGACTTCAACCGCGGCAACATCGACCTGCAACCGGACCAGCAGGTGACTGGATGCGTCGAGGTCCAACTGCCCGAACACGTGAAGGTCGTGCAGATCCAGCTGGTGAGTGACCTCGGGCTGGGCAACACCGTCGCGACCTGGAATCTCCCCCACGGCTCGTAAAGTCGGGAGCTCCGGGGCTCCCGGGCTCGGCTCTGGCGCGGAGTCGCTGAGCTTGGCGCTAATGGACTGGCGTGGTGCCTGGCGAGGTGGCTGCCGGGTGGAGCATGTACCAGGCTCCTCCGAACTGGACCAGGCCTTCACCTTTTGTCTGAGCCGGCCCTGTATCGCCTGCGAAGGTGTACACGGGGTATCCGTTGAACGTCACCTGCAGTGTCGTGGACGAGCGAGCGACTGTGCCCACTTTCCCCTTCACGCCGGAGCCGATGCTGATCTTTTGGCCCTTGGTGATCAGCAGCGGCGGCCACGTGGCCAGGCAGGCCGAGGACTTGCAGTGCAGTTTGGTTCCCGCTTCGGTGCTGAGGAGATAGAGCGTGAAGCGGCTTCGGTCCGCCAGCACCGACCCGTACTTCGTGACGGTGATGGAGATGAGGCCGGCGGTCCGCACGTTCGGGTGCATCGAGGGGCGATGGGTCACCACCCGAGCAGTTGCAGCGGCTGCAGCCCCGGGCGACAGGCTGGCGACAGTCGCGAGGCCGGCGACCAGCACAGCCCAACTCGCAAGTACGGATCTGGTCTTCATTGCGCGCTCCTCCTCGTTGTGGCCGGCGCGGAGATGTCCGCGCGGCGAGCTCAGCTGGAAAGCAGTACGTGCCGGCGGGGGAGAGGGATTGTCAGGTGGCGGAACGTCGTGGAGCGTGCGGCTGGTCGGGCGCGAGCAGCCAGGCATAGGCCTCGGCGAGCGTGAGGAGCGTCTCCGACGTCATATTCCGCGAGGTAATTGCCTCGAGGAGACGTTCCCGTAGCGCCTCGACGAGCTCGTCGTGAGTGGGCATGCTGTCCTCCTATCCAGATCTGGCACCGACCGTACCTCTAGCACGCCGCCCCGGCCGCTGGGTCGCGATCATGGGTCGACTGTGATCACGCCGAGCCGGTGCTCAGCGTCACGATGTCCATGTGGCCCCTAAGGAGTCCGGTTCGTCTGGCCAGTCCGGGCGGTCTTGTCGGTAGGCTCGCAGCCGTGGAGGCGGCTCCGTTCGCGCCCGACGAGACAGGGCGCCTGTTCGCGTTGCAACAGCTGCACCTCGTCGACACGCCCCCGGAGAGCCGGTTCGACCGCGTCGTGCAGCTCGCCGCACGGCTGGTGGGGGCTCCGATCGGCATCATGAGCGTGGTCGACGAGCGATGGGTCTTCTTCAAGTCGGTGTACGGCGCGACGAGGGCGGGGATCGACCTCGGTCGCCCGTTCCGCGACTACTGGTTCTGTTCCCACGTGGTGGCGACCGCGGCGCCGCTGGTCGTCGAAGACGCACGCAGCGATGCTCGCTTCTGGGGGATCATGCCGGTAACCGCCGAGCCGGGGCTGAGGTCGTACGCTGGTGTGCCGATCAGGGCTCCCGGCGGCGAGATCATCGGCGCTCTCGCGGTGCTGGGGAGCGAGCCCCGCCTTGTGAGCGAGGTTGAAGTCTCGGCGCTGGGCGACCTGGCGAAGCTGATCGAGGCCGAGCTGTCGCCGCTGCCGTACGGGACGACGGACGCCCTCACCGGGGTGTTGAACCCGCGGACCTTTGGGCGCATCGGCAACCGGCTGCTCGAATTTGGTGACCGCCACGACGAGCCGTCCGTCATGCTCCGGGCGGACGTGGCCGGCTTGGGAGAGATCAACCGTTCGCACGGGTTCGACGTCGGCGACCGAGTGCTCGTCGAAGCTGCCGAGCTGATCGGTCGCACGGTCCGAGGGTCGGACCTGATCGGGCGCATTGGGCCGGACGAATTCGGGATCCTGCTGATCGGGGCGGATGCAGGGGCAGCTCAGATCGTCATCGGGCGGATCGTCGACGAGGCGCGGTCGTACAACCAGACCGCCGGCAATAAGTACGCGCTCGCGTTCCACCTGGGCGGTGCCGTGCACGTGCCCGGCGAGGCCGGCAACGTGGCCGGCCTGCTCGTGACGGCCGAGCCCCGGCGATCAACCGAGCCCGACGCCGCCGCAAGTTGACAGGCGTCCGGCGGCTGGCCGGGGCTGAGCTGCGGCCGGGGCTGAGCTGCGGCCAGGCCATCCAGCGTCGAACCGACGAAGTGCTTGACACCGACCGCTCGACCTGGTCGGATTGTCTAGACATTTTCAGCAGGTAACCGATCGCTCAAGCCAGGGGGAGACTGATGGCGATATCAGAACAGGCAGGCACAGCTGGCGGTGGCGATCGCGACGTAGCTCAGCTGCACGAGCTCGGCTATGCGCAGGAGCTGAGGCGGAGGATGGGAGGCTTTTCCAACTTCGCGGTCTCCTTCACGATCATCTCGGTCCTGTCCGGGTGCCTCACGCTCTTCTACTTCGGCATGCAGTACGGCGGGCCGGTGGACCTCGTGTGGGGCTGGATCATCGTCGGGGTCATGACGACGGTCGTGGGCCTCGGCATGGCCGAGATCGCCTCCGCTTACCCGACCGCCGGAGGCCTGTACTACTGGGCGGCGAAGCTCTCGCCCAACAATCCCGGGATCTGGAGCTGGTTCACCGGATGGTTCAACCTGCTTGGCCAGGTGGCGATCACCGCAGGCATCGACTTCGGCTTCGCGACGTTTTTCACCGTGTTCCTGAACCTGACGGCGGGCTACCCGGACACTCCGGGCCACGTGCTGGCCGTATACGCCGGCATCCTCATCGTCCACGGCGTCCTGAACACTTTCGGCGTTCGCATCGTCTCCCTGCTCTCGGATGTGAGCGCCTGGTGGCACGTGCTCGGCGTACTCGTGATCGCCGTCGTGCTGTTCTTCGTCCCGAGCCACCACGCTTCGCTCTCGTTCATCTTCACCAAGTTCGAGAACCAAACCACGCTGGGCGTACCCATCTACGTGTTCATGCTGGGACTCCTGATGGCGCAGTACACCTTCACGGGATACGACGCCTCCGCCCACATGTCCGAGGAGACCCACAACGCCGACCTCTCTGCGCCGAGGGGCATCGTGACCTCGATCGTCATCTCCCTCGTCGCCGGCTGGATCCTGATCCTCGCCATCACCTCGGTGATCCCGACGAATCCGGCGGCTTATGCCGCGGTCGCCGGCAACTTCGCCGCTCCGGTGGCCATCTGGACGAGCGCGCTCTCCCGCGTCGGGGCGGAGTTCCTCCTGCTCATCGCTGTCGTGGCGCAGGCGTTCTGCGGGATGGCGTCGGTGACGGCGAACTCCAGGATGCTCTATGCCTTCAGCCGTGACGGCGCCGTTCCCGGCCACCGTCTGTGGCACAAGATCAACCCGCGGACGAGGACGCCCACGAACTCGATCTGGTTCTGCGTGGTCTTCGCCTTCATCCTGGCTGTGCCGTCGATGTGGAGCAGTGTCGCCTACGCCGCCGTGACCTCGATCGCCACGATCGGCCTCTACATCGCCTACGTCCTGCCGACGCTGCTCCGGCGCATTCAGGGCAACGCCTGGCAGGGCGGCCGGTGGTCGCTCGGCAAGTGGAGCCCTGTGATCGGCTGGCTCGGGATCGTCTGGGTGGCCTTCATCTCGGTCCTCTTCATGCTCCCCGAGGTGGCCTTCAGCACTATCACCCACGACAACTTCAACTACGCGCCCATAGCCGTCGGCGTGGTCCTGATCTTCTCCGGCGGTTACTGGTTGCTGAGCGCTCGCAAGTGGTTCACCGGACCGAAAGTGCAGGGCACGGCGGAGGACTTCGCGGCAATCGAGGCGCGGCTCCATTGAGGCGACCGGTCCTCAGATCGCCGGCTCCCCGCCGCCGGACTGCGTGCCGTACACCGCCGGGCCGTACACGACTGGGCCGGTGTGGCCCTACCTGAAAGCTGCCTTCGCGGCCGAGGCGTCCTCACTGGCGGTCCCGGCTGCCTCGCGAGCGGCATGATCGAACAAGATGGGCTCCGGTGGATCCAGTCGGTGAAGGACCTGGAGGACGGACATTGAGGCAACCTACCCGAATCAGCATCCACGACCTGGAGGGCCTTGTCGACGAGGGCGACATCGACACCGTGGTGGTCGCCATCACCGACATGCAGGGCCGCTTGCAGGGGAAGCGCTTCGACGCCCGGCACTTCCTCCACGAGGTCGTGGATCACGCCACCGAAGGCTGCAGCTACCTGTTGGCTGTCGACGTCGACATGAACACGGTGTCCGGGTACGCGATCTCGTCGTGGGACTCCGGCTACGGCGACTTCGTGATGCAGCCTGACCTCGCGACGTTGCGGATGATGTCCTGGCACCCGAAGACGGTGATCTGTCACGCCGATGTTGCCTGGGAGGACGGCAGCCCCGTCGCATCCGCGCCCCGGCAGGTGCTGGCGAAACAAGCGGCTCGGCTGGCTGAGCGCGGGTGGTCAGGCTTGGCCGGAACCGAGCTCGAGTTCATCGTCTTCGAGAACACCTACGAGGACGCCTGGGACCGTGGCTACCGCGGTCTCACGCCGGCGAACCGCTACAACATCGACTACTCGGTGCTAGGCACCTCCCGCATCGAACCATTGCTCGGGCGCATCCGCCGCGAGATGACCAATGCTGGGATGTGGGTCGAGTCCGTCAAAGGAGAGTGCAACCTCGGGCAGCACGAGATCGCCTTCCGCTACGACGACCTCGTGGCCAAGGCCGACGAGCACGCGCTCTTCAAGACCGGCACGAAGGAGATCGCGTCCCAGGAGGGTTACTCCATCACCTTCATGGCCAAGTACGACCAGCGCGAGGGCAGCAGCTGCCACATCCATATCTCGCTCCGTGACGGCGAGGGTGCGCCGCTGTTCGCCGGCGACCGGCAGCACGGCATGTCGGAGTTGTTCGAGCAGTTCCTCGCCGGCATGCTGGCCTGCACGTCGGATCTGACGTTGTTACTCGCTCCGAACATCAACAGCTATAAGCGGTTCGCGGACGCTTCCTTCGCCCCGACCGCGCTGGCGTGGGGCCGGGACAATCGGACGTGCTCGTTCAGGATGGTGGGGCATGGGCAGTCGATCCGTGTCGAATGCCGTATCCCTGGTGGCGACGTCAACCCGTACCTCGCGATCGCGGCACTCGTGGCAAGTGGTCTGCACGGCGTGGACCAGGGCCTCGAACTGGAACCGGAGTTCGTCGGCAATGCCTACTCGTCCGCCGCACCCCGGCTGCCGCGCACGATGCGGGAGGCGACGGACCGCTTCGCTGCGAGCGCTATGGCTCGGGAGGCCTTCGGTGAAGCAGTCGTCGATCACTACGTGAACATGGCCGAAGTGGAGATGCGCAACTTCGAAGCGAGTGTGACGGACTGGGAGCGGTTCCGCTCCTTCGAGCGCATGTGAGGCCCCAATGACGATCACTCGAGAGGTAGTCAACCCCGCGAACGAGCAGGTCATCACGACCGTCGAGCATTTCGAGCTGGTAGAGGTCGATCGTGCGATCGAGCGCGCGTCGGAGGCTCAGCGTGGTTGGGCCGCTCTGGCCCCGGGGGACCGGGCTCGGCTGCTGCGGCGCGCCGCCGAGGCGATCGACGGGGCGCGGGAGGAGTTGGCCCTCCTCGAGGTCGCCAACTCCGGCCACACGATCTCGAACGCCCGCTGGGAAGCCGGCAACGTGCGCGACGTCGTCGCCTACTACGCCGGAGCACCCGAGCGGCTCTTCGGGCGCCAGATACCCGTCGCGGGCGGCGTCGACGTGACGTTCCGGGAGCCGCTCGGTGTCGTCGGCGTGATCGTGCCCTGGAACTTCCCCATGCCGATCGCGTCGTGGGGTTTCGCGCCGGCACTGGCTGCGGGTAACGCCGTGGTGCTGAAGCCGGCCGATCTCACCCCGCTGACGGCGATCCGTATCGGCGAGCTGTTCCTCGAGGCCGGCATGCCGGACGGTGTCTTTCAGGTGCTGCCCGGGCGCGGGAGCGTTGTCGGCTGGCGATTCGTGACTCACCCGTTGGTACGCAAGATCTGTTTCACAGGCTCGACTGACGTGGGCAAGCGCATCATGGCCGGCTGCGCGGAGCAGGTGAAGCGGGTCACCCTCGAACTCGGCGGTAAGAGCGCCAATGTGGTCTTCGCCGATGCCGATCTCGAGCGGGCCGCCGCCACGGCTCCGGCATCGGTCTTCGACAACGCTGGTCAGGACTGTTGCTCACGATCACGCCTGCTTGTCGAGCGGAGCATCTACAACCGATTCCTCGAGCTGCTGGAGCCGGCCGTCAAGGCTTTCCGCGTGCTGGACCCAACGAACGAGGCCAGCGAGATGGGCCCGCTCATCAGTGCCGAGCAGCGGGCGGCCGTGCAGGCCTATGTACCCGAGGATGCCCCGATTGCGTTCACCGGTTCGACGCCCGAAGGACCCGGCTATTGGTTCGCTCCGACCGTGCTCGCTCCGATCGACGTCGACGCGGCCGCCTTCCGCGAGGAGATCTTCGGCCCAGTGCTCGCCGTGGTCCCCTTCGAGGACGAGGCCGACGCCATCCGCATCGCCAACGACACGCCGTACGGGCTATCGGGATCCGTCTGGACTCGTGACGTCGCCAAAGCGTTTCGGGTGGCGAGGGCGATCGACACGGGAGCACTCTCGGTCAACTCCCATTCGTCGGTGCGCTACTGGACGCCGTTCGGGGGTTTCAAGCAGTCTGGGCTCGGCCGGGAGCTCGGGCCCGATGCCCTCGAGTCCTTCACCGAGCTGAAGAACGTGTTCATCGCCACGACCGACTGACAAGGAGCATGTAGGGATGGGACGCCTCGACGGCAAGGTTGCAGTGATCACCGGAGCCGCCAGCGGCATCGGGAGGGCGAGCGCTCGGCGCTTCGCGGCCGAGGGCGCTCGTGTCGTCGTCGCCGACTTGGCCGACGAGCCAGGGGAGGCGCTCGCGGCCGAGATCGGCGGTCTGTACGTCCACGCCGATGTGACCGAGGCCGACAGTGTGGACGCGATGTACGACGAGGCCATTGCCCACTTCGGAGGCCTGGATGTCTGCTTCAACAACGCAGGGATCTCGCCGCCGGACGATGACTCGATCCTCGAGACCGGCATCGATGCCTGGAACCGTGTGCAGCAAGTGAACCTCACGAGCGTCTTTCTCTGCTGCAAGTCGGGCATCGCCCGGCTCCTCGAGCACGGGGGCGGCAGTGTGATCAACACCGCCTCGTTCGTGGCCATCCTCGGTGCAGCGACTTCGCAGATCTCGTACTCCGCCTCCAAGGGTGGGGTGCTCTCGATGTCTCGTGAGCTCGGTGTCCAGTTCGCCCGTCAGGGCGTGCGGGTCAACGCCCTGTGCCCCGGGCCGGTCAACACACCGCTGCTGCAGGAGTTGTTTGCCAAGGACCCCGAACGGGCTGCGCGGCGGCTGGTGCACGTCCCGATGGGGCGCTTCGGTGAGCCGGAGGAGATAGCGGCCGCAGCGGCGTTTCTCGCCTCGGACGACGCATCGTTCATCACGGCCTCGACGTTCCTTGTCGACGGCGGGATCTCGGCGGCCTACGTCACGCCACTGTGAGCAATCGCCCCGTCATCGGTATCACTGCTTACGAAGAGACGGCGACGTGGAACCAGTGGTCCGCTCTCGCCAGTCTCCTGCCTGCCCGCTACGTGCAGTCAGTCGAGGGCGCTGGCGGCATGCCGCTGCTCATACCGGTACAGGAGCTCAGTGCCGAGGACGCCCGTGCGCTGCTCGGTCGGCTCGACGGCGTGATCGTGTCCGGGGGGCCGGACGTGAACCCGGAGCGCTATGGCCAAGCGCCGCACCCGGAGACGGGGCGCCCCCGTGATACGCGTGACGAGATCGAGGCGACCGTGCTCGAGGCGGCGATGAGCGACGAGATCCCCACGCTGGCGATCTGCCGAGGCCTCCAGGTGCTGAACGTCGCTCGGGGCGGGACGCTGCTCCAGCACCTGCCCGACGCCGTCGGCCACGGCGGCCACACCCCCGACCCGCGCGGTCACGGCCCCCACGAGGTCCGGGTCCAGCCCGGGACGTTGTTGGCCGATTTGGTGGGCTGGGAGCATGCAGACGTGCCGACTCACCATCACCAAGCGGTCGACCGGCTAGGGGAAGGTCTTGTCGCCACCGCCTGGGCCGCGGACGACACGATCGAAGGGGTTGAGGATCGGTCGGTGCCGTTCCTCGTCGGCGTGCAGTGGCACCCGGAGGCGGGGGAGGACTTGAGCTTGTTCCGGGGCCTGGTCGCTGCCGCCCGGGAGCGCTCCGCCCGCTCGCCGGTCCGCAGGTAGGCGAGCAACGCCGAGGCAAGGGCCAGCGATGTTGCTCATCGTCACGCACTCGAGATCGGGGCGGACGCAGCAGCTGGCCGCAGCGGTGCACGCGGGCGCAGCCGGAGCCGGGACGGCCACGGAGATCCGGATGCTCGACGCCTTCGACGCCGAGCCCGGGGACGTGCTGGCCTCAGCCGGAGTCATCCTCGGCACGCCTGCCCGGTTCGGCTACATGAGCGGAGCGATGAAGGACTTCCTCGAGCGGGTCTACTACCCCTGTCTCGACCAGACGCGGGGGCGCCCGTGGGCGCTGTTCGTCAAGGGTGACACCGACGTGGCCGGCGCCACGTCGAGCGTCGAGCGCATCGTCGCCGGGCTCGGCTGGCGGCGCGTGCTCCCGGTGCTCGAGGTCGTCGGCGACATCGGGCCCGAGCATCTCGAGGCAGCGGGCGAACTGGGCGGCTCGATGGCGGCCGGGTTGGAGATGGGCATGTGGTGAGGCAGGCCGGCGGCGGGCCGGCGGCAGGCCGGCGGCAGGCCGGCGGCAGGCCGGGGCTTGCTGCCTGCATTCTGGGTGCACAGGGCGTCGTAAACGAGCCGTTTACAGCGCCCTGTGCACCCAGTGAGGTACGAAGCGCCCGCCCGCGGCCTCGGAACGCCGCCGCCCGGACCCTGACACCACCACACCCGTAGACTCCCGCCCGTGGGGTCGGACACCGAAGGCAAAGAGACGCCGACCGCGACCGCCGGCGACGAGGGCCTCGACCGGATCTGGACGGTCCCGAACCTGCTCTCGGTGGGCCGGCTCGCTCTGCTCGGCGTGTTCCTCTGGCTGCTGTTCGGCAGGCACGAGCGAGTTCGGGCGGACGTCGTGCTGGCGGTGGCCGGCGCGACCGATTTTCTCGACGGCTTCGTAGCCCGGCGCCTTCACCAGGTCACGACACTCGGCAAGGTGCTCGACCCGACCGCCGACCGGATCGTCCTCGGCGTGGGCGTGATCGCCATTGCCGCATACGGCGCCGTTCCATGGTGGCTTGCAGGTGTCGTCTTGGGTCGCGAGATCCTCGTGTCGGCGGCCGTGCTCGTGCTCGCCGCTCTGGGTACCAAGAGGATTGACGTCTTATGGGTCGGCAAGGCCGGTACGTTCGGTCTCATGGGATGCTTCCCGTTGTTCTTGTTGAGCGACACGAACGAGAGCTGGGGCCGAGCGCTGCACGATGTCACCTGGGTCCTCGTAGCGCCGGCGCTGGCGCTGAGCTTTGCTGCCGCAGTCGCTTACGTCCCGATTGCCCGCCGGGCGCTCGCCGACCGCCGTGTCCCGCCGGCCGGGGCCGTCACGTCATGAGGAAGGTCTCGCGCGGATGAAGGCCGTCATCATGGCCGGAGGCGAGGGTACGAGGCTCCGGCCGCTCACCGCCAACCAGCCCAAACCGATGCTCCCGATGGCGAATCGCCCCATGGCCGAGCATGTGGTCAACCTGCTGCGCCGGCACGGGTTCGAGGACATCGTCGTCACCGTGGCGTTCCTGGCCAACCACGTGCGCACGTACTTCGGTGACGGCTCGGAGTTCGGCGTTCGCATGGTCTACGCCACCGAGGAGACCCCGCTCGGCACCGCCGGCTCCGTGCTCAACGCACGCGAGGAGCTCGACGAACGCTTCCTCGTGATCTCGGGGGATGTGCTCACTGACATCGACCTCTCGGAGCTGGTCGCCTTTCACGAGAAGCGAGCCTCGACGGTCACCCTGGCGCTGAAGGCCATGGAGAACCCCCTCGAGTTCGGCATCGTGATCACCGGCGCGGATGGGCGCATCCAGCGTTTCCTCGAGAAGCCAGGCTGGGGCGACGTCTTCTCCGACACCATCAACACGGGCATCTACGTGCTCGAGCCCGAAGTCTTCGACTGGATCCCCGCAGGCCGCCAGGTCGACTTCTCCGGAGAGGTGTTCCCTGCGATGCTGGCGGCGGGGTGGCCTCTGTACGGGTTCGTTGCCGGCGGCTACTGGGAGGACGTCGGCACCCATGACGCCTACCTGAACGCTCACGCCGACATCCTCGACGGCAAGGTCGACGTGGACGTGCCGGGCTTCCCGCTCCGTCCGGGCGTGTGGATCGGCGAGGGTGCCGAGATCCACCCGAGCGCCGTCGTCGACGGTCCCGCCGTGATCGGCGACAACTGCAGCGTGGGTCCGGGGTGCCTCATCCGGGATCACACCGTGCTCGGGGCGAACGTCCGGGTGGGCGAGAACTCGCTCGTCGAGCGCACGGTGGTCCACGACAACACATACTTAGCGCCCGGCGTGACCGCGCGAGGCGCAGTGATCTCGCGTTCGTGCGATGTGCGCCAAGGCAGCCACCTCGAAGAAGGTGTCATTGTCGGTGACGCCTGCCGCATCGGCCGCGGGGCGGTGCTGCGGGCAGGCGTGAAGGTTTACCCGAACAAGACGATCGAGCCTGGAGCGGTGGTGAGCTCGTCGATCGTCTGGGAGTCCAAGGGATCGCAGGGGCTCTTCGGCCGCAACGGCGTCTCGGGGCTCGCCAACGTGGACCTCTCGCCGGAGCTCGCCATGCGCGTGGCGATGGCCTACGGGACGGTGCTCCACAAGGGGTCCATCGTCACGACGTCGCGGGACTCGAGCCGGGCGGCTCGAGTCCTCAAACGTGCCGTCATGGTCGGCCTGACTGCTGCCGGCTGCAACGTCGAGGACCTCGAAGCCGCCACGGTGCCGGTCACGCGCTTCCAGATCCGCTCGAGCGGTTCCAGCGGCGGTGTGACGGTCCGGCTCGTGGCGGGGGACTCGCAGTCGGTGAGTTTGAGGTTTCTCGATTCTGACGGCGTGGATCTCGACGAGGCCACCGAGCGCAAGATCGAGCGGCTGCACGACCGGGAGGAGTCGCGGCGCGTGCTCGCGCCCGAGATCGGCGACATCGACTTCCCCGCCCGCACGCTCGAGGCGTACACGCTCGATCTCACTGGCTCGGTCGATCTCGAGGCGATCCGGTCGGCCCGGTTCAAGCTCGTGCTCGACTACGCCTTCGGGACGACGGGCTTCGTGATGCCGAATGTGCTCGCCAAGCTCGGGGCTGACGTGCTCGTGATCAACCCGCATGTGTCGACCCCGGGCGTGCTCAGCTTCGAGCGGTCGGTGCACGCCGCCCGCCTGGGGGAGCTCGTGCGGGCGTCGGGTGCCCATCTCGGCGCTCTGTTCGAGCCGGATGGCGAGCAGTTGACCCTCATCGACGACACGGGTCGCTTGCTTTCCGACGAAGAAGCGCTGTGCGTCATGGTCCGCTTGGTCCTCGCGGACAGTCCTGGTGGTTCCATCGTCGTGCCCGTCAATGCTCCGCGCGTGGTCGAGGTGCTGGCAGAGCAAGCCTCGAGCAAGGTCATCTGGACCAAGCTCGGCCCGGCGGACGTCATGGACGCGGCGGCCCGGCCCGGAGTCGTGTTCGGCGGCAACACCGAGGGTGGTTTCATCTTCCCCGACTTCCTTCCGGCGTTCGATGCAGTGGGCAGTTTCGTCAACCTGCTGGCGCTGCTGGCCCGCAGCGGTGCTCGTCTCTCGGACGTGGTGGGCGGGCTCGAGATGCCTTGTCTGGCCAGTTTCGAAGTACCGACCCCGTTCGAGCACAAGGGCCTCGTGATGCGGGTCCTTCTCGAGCGGCTTCCGCCTGACCGGATACTCGTCGATGGTGTGAAGATCAGTGACAGGTCCGGCTGGACCCTCGTCGTGCCCGACCCGGAGGCGCCGATCACAACGGTGTACGCCGAGGCCGACTCGATCGAGCAGGCGAGAGTGCGAGCTGAGGAGATGGCGACCGAGATCGCTGGAATCATCGCCGCGGCTGCGAGCTGACTACGATCCGCAATGGCCCCGCGCACCGCGGTCAGTCCACGGCATGGGGCAGCGAGCCTAAGGAGCCAGATGAACGTCCCCGATGATCTGCGGTACACGAGCGACCACGAATGGGCGCGTCCGACGGACAATCAGGTGCGGGTCGGCTTGACCGATTTCGCTCAGGATGCCCTCGGCGACGTCGTTTTCGTGGAGCTGCCTGCCATTGGAGCCTCCGTGACGAAAGGCGGTCCCCTCGGAGAAGTCGAATCGACGAAATCCGTGTCGCAGATCTACGCCCCGGTGTCGGGCACGGTGGTCGAGGTGAACGAGGTCCTCCGCCGGTCACCCGAGAGCGTCAATGCCGACCCCTATGGGGATGGGTGGCTCTGCGTGATCGAGACAACCGACGGTACCGAGCTGGACGAGCTGTTGGCTCCAGAGGCGTACCGCCACGCCACGGAGGCCTGATCCGGGGGGGCAGCAGGTCTCAACGTCATTCACAGCTCTCGCCTCTTGCATGCTGCCCGGCCAGGCGGATTGCAACCCTCGACCTCGCCGACCAGGCCCGCCGTTCACCGCCCGAGAAACCGCCAACTTGGAGATGCACATCGTCGATCACGGCACTAGCTTGGGCAGCGTGTTCTGCAACAACTGTGGCCATCGGAACCCGGCCGACGCCAACTTCTGCTCATCGTGCGGAAGCCCGCTGGCTCCAGGACCTGACACGACTGTCTCGTTCATCCCTCAAGAGCCCTCCGGAGATCTCGGGGAGGAGGAGGTCAACGTCGGTGTTTCCGAGCTCGCTGACGGCACCGGCGTACTCGTCGTGAAGCGAGGGCCTGATGTAGGCACGAAATACGTCCTCGAGGGTGACGTGACACATGTGGGGCGCCATCCTGAGAGCGAGATCTTCCTTGACGACATCACGGTGTCGCGGCGGCACGCCGAATTCCTCCGCGAAGGCCCCTCGTATCTCGTGAAGGACGTCGGCTCGCTCAACGGCACCTACGTCAACCGCGAGCGGATCGAGGAGATCACGCTCTCGAGCGGCGACGAGGTGCAAATAGGCAAGTTCAAGCTGTTGTTCCTGTCGACCGGCGCGAGCTGAGATTCGTCGTGGGCGATCGGTCGTACCTGTCAATTGGCGATGTCCTCGCGCTGTTGCGGGAGGAGTTTCCCGATATCACGATCTCGAAGATCCGCTTCCTCGAGAGCCGGGGGCTGCTCGTCCCGGAGCGGACGCCCTCGGGCTACCGCAAGTTCTACGACCACGATGTAGACCGTCTTCGCTGGATACTGCGGCAGCAGCGCGAGCACTTCCTGCCGCTCAAGGTCATCAAGGGCCGCCTCGAAGGCCAGGTCCCGTCTTCCGAACCCGCCGCGCTGTTCGAGGTTCAAGAGGTCGAAGCAAGGCACGCCGGAGCGTCGGCCCCGCCGCAATCGGTGTCCGACGGCGTGCTCGAGCCGGCCTTGGCCGTTAACGGGTCCCATGCCGTCCTCGAGGCGGCGGCGGCTCAACCGTCGGCCGCCGTGATGGCACGGCCGGGCCACTCGGCCTCGACTGTGCAGGCTCCGGCGGCCGGTCTCATCCCACCACGGCCGCAAGTACCTACTTCGACCCATACTCCGGTCGGCTCCACGCCGCCGGGTGCTGGGCCGGCGATCCCAGCCTCGGCGGGCCCGGTTGCGGCAAGTGCGGGGGCGTCCACGTCCGGGCCGGCGAGCTCGCCACCGGCAAGCTCGGGGACAGCGAGCCCAGGGGCGTTGGCGGGCAAGGCCGAGGCCCACAGCCGGCCGTCAGCCGGAGCATCGGTCCCTGGTATCAGCGGGGCCGCAGCGCCGACCGGAGCCCATGAGGACGCCGCGCCGGGCCCGGCGCGGGCGAGTCATCGCCCGCACAGCGCGGCCCCGACGCACGCCGAGGCCGCTCGGGCGGCCGCAGTGGGCGGCGTTCCGGCCTCCCCGGCGCCTGGGCCACCGCCGGGCGCTCCGGGTCAGGCGGCCTCCTCGGCTCACGGCTCGGCACCTGGTGCCTCTGGCGACTCCGGTGCCGGTCACGCCGGCCACGGGCCGACCGCCCCACCTGCGGGCCCCGGCGCCCCGACGACCCGTGCCTCGGCAGGTCACGCGGCCGCCGGCAGTTCCGCCCCCTCGAGCGTAAGCCGCGACCGAGGCGACGGGCCATCGGATCCAGCGGCTTCGATGGCGGGTGGCAGGCCCCCGGAGGCCGCTTCGCTCTCGGGCGCCAGCCTTACGGCGGCCGAGCTCGCGCAGGCGAGCGGGCTCGATGCCGATCAGGTAGCCGAGCTTGAGTCGTACGGCCTCATCGAGTCCCGAGCGGTCGCCGGTGTGAGCTGCTATGACGAGAATGCGCTCGTCGTGGCGGGGTTGGCGGCGAGCTTTGCCCGCTTCGGCGTGGAGGCACGGCATCTGAAGCTCTTCAAGCACGCCGCTGAGCGCCAGGCGAGCCTGTACTCCCAGGTCGTGATGCCGCTCCTGCGCCAGCGCAACCCTGACGCCCGCCGGCGGGCTCACGACGACCTCACGCGCCTGACCGAGCTCGGCTCGTCGATGCAGGCGTGTTTCGCCAAGGCAGTGCTGCGAAATCTGACGCGGGGATGACCGAGCCCGGCTTCGCCGGGAAGATCCTCCTCGACGCCGATCAGCTCGGCGAGATAGTTCGGCGCATCGGCCGTTCCATCTCAGAGGACCACCCAGACGGGGTCGCGCTCGTGGGGATCCTCAAGGGGAGCGTGTGCCTCGTCGCAGATCTGGCCAGGGAGATCTCCGTGCCGTGCGCGGTCGATTTCCTCGCTCTGTCGGCATACGGCGCCGGTGGGACCAGGATCCGCCTGTCGAAGGATCTCGACGCGGACGTCGCCGGGCGAGCGGTCGTGATCGTCGTCGACATCGTCGACAGCGGCCTGACCGTGAGCTATGTGCGGCGCCTGCTCAATGAGCGGGGCGCCCGGTCGACTGACGTGTGCGCGTTGCTCGATCGCGTGCGTCGCCGACTGTTGCCGGTCGACCTGCGGTACGTGGGCATCGGTATCGGCGACGAGTACGTCGTCGGTTACGGGATCGACTTCGAAGAGCGCTACCGCAACCTGCCGTTCATCGTGACGACGGATCCCGAGTCGCTGCAGGCACACCCCTCCGGTCCAGATCTCTTGAGGATCGCGGGTGTGCGCGGCACGCCGGGCCAGTAACGTTTTGTCGCATGGTGGAAGTTCGGCTCTCTCGGGTCCGAGTCGATCTCCAGTCGAGCACGCCGGTGGTCCTTCTCGAGGAGACGGAGGGCTCACACCGCTCGCTGCCGATCTTCATCGGCCCACCTGAAGCGGCCGCGATCGCACTTGCGCTGCAGGGCGTCGAGCTGCCGCGGCCGATGACCCATGACCTGATGAACCTGATACTCGACGCGCTCGGGGCTCGCCTGACGCGGGTGGTGGTCACCGAGTTGCGCGACTCCACGTTCTATGCCGAGCTGCAGCTGCGAGCCGGCGACCGCAACCTCACTGTGTCCTGCCGACCGTCCGACGGCATCGCGCTCGCCGCCCGGACCCATTCGCCTCTGTACGTAGCCGACGAGCTGATGGACGCCGAAGGCCTCGTCGTCGAGCCCGACGTGGAGGACGTGGCGGAGGCAGGAACCCCGGAGGAGCTCGTCGGCGAATTCCGCGAGTTCCTCGACACGATCAGGCCGGAGGACTTCAGCACCTGAAGCTCAACCTCAATCGGTGGTTGACGTGAGGCCCGGCGCCTCCTAGCGTGGGTGACGGTCGTGTAGTTACGTAGCTGTCGTCCGTGCCGCTCTTGGCCGGCGAGAGCGTCCAGGACAGGGGCGGCTGATGCCACCAGATGGATTCCGCGGTACTCAGGTCTGCAAGATCGTGGGTATCACGTACCGCCAGTTGGATCACTGGGACCGCACCGGCCTCAAGTCGCCGTCGCTCCAGCAAGCACAGGGCAGCGGCACCCAGCGGCTCTACTCGTACCAGGACGTCGTCGAGCTCCGCATCATCAAGCAGCTCCTCGATGCCGGCGTGCGGCTGCAACGGGCACGCAAGGCCATCGAATTCCTCCGGGGTACGGGAGAGGACCTGGCCAGTGCCAGCCTCGTGCTCGGGGCGAACGACTCCGTGCTCGTGCGCGACGGGGAGGAGTTGCTCGACCTGCTTCGAGGTGGGCAGGGTGTCTTCAACGTCGTGCCTCTTGCAGGCGTCGTCGGCGAGGTCGATGCCGCCATCGTGGAGTTCGCAGGCGAGGCGGCTCCACAGGCCTCGACGTCCCCACACAGCGATGTGCCCGCGCCGGCCGCCCGGCCGGCGCACCCCGCCTAGGCGGTCGGACCCTGGCTCATCACCTGCTTCGCGCCGGCTCGCAGCGTGCCGCCCGCAGGGTTGCGGCCTTCCGGGGCACCGCGGAGGTCGGACCGGGGGTGTCGGCGCTACCGGCAGTGCGCAGGCTCGACTTGGTTCGGTTCGCCCACGAGTCGGAGATTCTCTTCGCAGAACTGCTCGACTTCTACGAGGTGGACTGGGAGTACGAGCCGGTCGAGTTCGTGCTGGCGTGGCGCGACGACGGATCACCGCTGCAGGCGTTCCGTCCGGACTTCTACCTACCCGAGCACGACATCTTCCTCGAGCTCACGACTCTGCGGCAGGACCTCGTCACCGTGAAGAACCGCAAAGTGCGCCAGCTCATGCAGCTGTACCCCGACGTGAGCGTGAAGATGCTGTACCGCCGGGACATCGAGGGGCTGATAGCCAAGTACCGTCTCGACGCCCGGTCTAGATTGGCCGGGTGAGCAACCGCGATACGCCACTTCGAGCCGAGCATGAGGCACTCGGCGCTCGTCTCGTCGAATTCGGCGGGTGGGAGATGCCCCTTTCCTACCCGAGCGGAACGATCGCTGAGCATTTGGCTTGCCGGCGAGCGGCCGTGTGCTTTGACGTCAGCCATCTCGGGACGGTCCGAGTCGTCGGGCCGGATGCCCTCGGGCTGCTTCAGGCCAACCTCACGAACGACCTGACGAAGGTCGGTCCCGGACGGGCGCAGTACACCCACCTGCTCGATCCGTCCGATGCCTCCGTGCTCGACGACATCATCGTGTGGTGGGTGTCCGAGGATCGCTTCGACGTGATGCCGAACGCGTCCAACACCGAGCGCGTGAGGGCAGCCATCGGGGGAGCGGACGTGACCGGCGAGCGTGCCGTGATTGCCGTGCAAGGTCCGACGGCACGTGCCGTGCTCGGGGCCGTCTCCGCGGAGGCTGCCGCCGTTGGCCGATTCCACGTCATCCCGTTCCGGTGGGGTGGCGCCGAGTGTGTCGCAGCGGGGACCGGCTACACCGGTGAGGACGGGGTGGAGTGTGCGGTGCCGGTAGCAGAGGCACGTGGGTTCTGGCAGGCGGTGGTCGCGGCTGGCGCGCAACCGGCCGGCTTGGGCGCACGGGACACGCTGCGTCTGGAAGCCGGTCTCCCACTGCACGGGCACGAGCTCGGGCCCGGCATCACCTCACTGCAGGCGGGCCTCGGGTGGGTCATCGGCTGGAACAAGGGAGCCTTCCGGGGGCGTGAGCCACTCGAGGCCGAGCGAGCAGCCGGACCGTGGCGATTACTGAGGGGCCTGCTCACGTCCGGGCGCCGACCGCCCCGCACGAGCGATGCGGTGAGCCTGGATGGGGAGATCGCCGGCGAGGTCACGAGTGGGAACTACTCTCCCGTGCTCGAGCGTGGCATCGCTCTCGCTTTCCTCCCGCCCGCGACCCCAGAGGGGCACATGGTCGAGATCGACATCAGAGGCACTGCGGTCCCTGCCCAGGTGGTTCGGCCCCCGTTCCATCGGCTTCCTGCGGCCGCGCCGGCACAGTGACCGCGCCCTTCGTTCCCCACACCGACGGGGAGATCGCCGAGATGTTGGCGTGGCTGGGGCTGTCAAGCTTGGAGGACCTGTTCGAGGCGGTCCCGCACGCCGTCCGGCTCGCGGGCGGGCTCGACCTACCGGACCATTGGAGCGAAGCCGACCTGAACGACCGCCTGGAGGAGTTGGCGTCGGGGAACCGGCCGGTAGGGCGTGACCTCGTGTGCTTTGCCGGCGCCGGCGCCTACGACCACGAGATACCTGCGGTGGTGCGCGCCCTCGCCTCGCGGTCGGAGTTCGTGACCGCCTACACGCCGTACCAGCCCGAGGTGGCCCAGGGCGTGCTGCAGGCGCTCTTCGAGTACCAGACCATGGTCACTCGCCTGACGGGCCTTGACGTCGCCAACGCCTCCCTCTATGACGGGGCGGCGTCGCTCGTCGAGGCCGTGAACCTGGCCGCGACCGCGACCGGCAACCAGCGCGTGCTGTGTTCGGCCGGGGTGAACCCTCGGTGGCGGGCTCAGATGGCGACGTTCGCCCGCGGCAGCGGTCACGAGATCGAGGCCGTTCCGCTCGCCGACGGCGTCACTGACTGGAGCGCCACTGATCAGCCCGGCTCGAGCGGAACGGCGGGCGCCGTCGTCGTCGCCACGCCCAACTACCTCGGGTGCCTAGAAGATGTCGCAGCGGCCCGCGAGGCTGCGGACCGGCTCGGAGCGCGCCTGGTCGTCTGCTTCGATCCCGTCGCCGCGGGTGTCCTCAGGACACCCGGCTCGCAGGGTGCCGACGTCGCGGTGGGGGAGGGACAGCCGTTCGGCATACCGCTCAGCTTCGGCGGGCCGTATCTCGGCTTGTTCGCCTGCCGGCTGGCCGATGTCCGCAAGTTGCCGGGGCGACTCGTGGGCGAGACGGTCGACACCGAAGGGCGGACCGCCTACGTGGCGACGCTGCGAGCTCGCGAGCAGGACATCAGGCGAGAGCGGGCCTCCTCGAACGTGTGCACGAACGAGACGCTGATGGCCATCACTGCGGCGATCCAGCTGGGTTGGCTCGGGACGAGGGGGCTGGCCGAGATCGCCATCCGCTCAGCGAGGGCAGCGCGCTACTGCCGTGAGGCGCTGCTGGCCATCGACGGCGTCGAGGCGGCAGCCGCCGCGCCGGTGCTGCGGGAGTTCGCCCTGCGGACGCCCGTAGAGCCCGGAGTGTTGATCGACCGCTTGACCGGGGAGGGCTACTTGGCAGGAGTTGTCATCGACGAGGGCTTCGAGGGCACACCCTATGAGGGGTCGCTGCTCGTCGCCACCACCGAGCGGCGGACGCGGTCGGAGATCGACTCGTTCGCCCAGGCGTTCGACAAGGCCCTGCGATGAGCGCGCCGGGCGGCCGGGCCACGAGCGCCCCTCTCCTCGGGCGCGAGACCGAGCCATCGCTGTTCGACTTCTCGGTGGCGGGGCGGCGTTCGGCCAGTTTCCGTACGAGCGATCTGCCGGAATGGTCGCTGGCGGAGCTGGTGGACGAGAGGTACCTAGCGACCGAGCCGGTCCAGCTTGCCGAAGTGGCCGAGCGCGATCTGGTCGCCCACTTCACTCGGCTCAGCCATCGCCAGTACTCGGTCGATCTCGGCGCCTACCCGCTCGGTTCGTGCACGATGAAGTACAACCCGAAGTCGTGTGACGCGGCGGCAGCGATGCCCGGGTTCGCGAATGTCCACCCGGCCACGCCTCCGTCGTGCTCGCAGGGATGGCTACAGGTCCTTGTCGAGCTCGAGGAGGCGCTCTGCGCCATTACGGGGATGACGGCTGCGACGCTGCAGCCCGCCGCCGGGGCGGCCGGCGAGCTCACGGGGTTGTTGCTGATGCGGGCGTACCACGAGTCGCGGGGTGAGCAGCGTGCGCGGGTCATCATCCCGGATTCGGCCCATGGCACGAACCCGGCCTCGGTCGTCCTCGGCGGATACCAGGTATCGACTGTGGGGACGAGCGCACGCGGCGGAGTGGACCTCGACCAGCTGCGAGCTGCGCTCGACACCGACGTCGCCGGCATCATGCTCACGAACCCGAACACGCTCGGGCTGTTCGAGGAGGACATCGTCGAGATCGCCACAGCGGTCCACGATGTCGGCGGGCTCCTTTACTACGACGGGGCCAACCTGAACGCCATCTTGGGGATCGTGCGGCCGGGGGACATGGGCTTTGACATCGTGCACCTCAACACGCACAAGACGTTCGCCACGCCGCATGGCGGTGGAGGTCCCGGAGCGGGGCCGGTCGCCGTCGACGACCGGTTGGCTGACTTCCTGCCTGGGCCGCAGCCGGTCCGATTGGAGGATGGGTCGTTCGGGTATGCGACGCCCCCGAAGTCGATCGGGCGGCTGCACTCGTGGCACGGCAATGCCCTCGTGCTGCTTCGTGCCTGGGCGTACCTCCGCCTGAACGGGGCCGACGGCCTGGAACAGGTCGCCCGCGTCGCCGTGCTGAATGCCAACTGGCTCCTGGAGCGCCTTCGGGGGGCGTACGACATCCCCTACGACCGGCGCGTCATGCACGAGTGCGTGGTCTCGGCGCACGCACTCGAGAAGGCGACCGGGCTGCGGGCTCTCGACATCGCAAAACGCCTCCTCGAGCTCGGCTTCCACGCCCCCACGGTGTACTTCCCGCACATCGTGGACGAGGCCCTCATGATCGAGCCGACCGAGACCGAGAGCCCCCAGACGCTCGCTGCCCTCGCCGAGGCGTTCCTCACGATTGCCAACGAGGCGCGAGAGGGCGGTTCGGCGAGCGAGGCCAAGTCGGCGCCGAGGACCACGCCGGTCGGCAGGGTGGACGAAGCTCGTGCCGCCCGGCAACTCGTCGCCACGTTCGACCAGCGGCCTGACTCCGGCAGCTGACTCGGGCAGCTGACTGCTGTAGCTGACTGCGGACCCGGGCACGTCCGCCCGGTCTGGGCGGCCGCGCCGTGGGCGTAAGTTGGTGACGTGAGGAGTCTGTGGTGGTCGCGTCGCGCCATCGTCTTGCACGTAGCGCTCGTGTTGGCGGTGCCGTCGTTTCTCGTGTTGGGGTTCTGGCAGCTGTCCCGCGCCCTGTCCGGCAACTTGTTGAGCTGGGCCTACGTGTTCGAGTGGCCGTTCTTCGCCGGTTATGCCACCTGGATGTGGTGGAAGTTGCTGCACGAGGATCAGCCAGTGCCGCGGGCCGAACGAACAGCGGCTGGCGGAGACGGCGGAGACGGCGAGGTCGAGACGTACGATGCGGCCGCGCGACCGACGGCGGTCGCCGCTGGCCACGCGCCCCGCGACGACTTCGACCCGTACGACGAGAGCGACCCGGAACTTGCCGCCTACAACCGTTACCTTGCGGGGTTGAACGCCTCGGACAAGCTCAAGCGCTGGTGACCCGCATGACCATGCCCCCTCGGGCCGAGGCGACACTTCGGCGCTACCGGATCATGTCGTTCGTGGTCGGCGTCATGTTGCTGATCCTCGTGCTCGTGGCCATGCCCCTCCAGTTCACAGCCCATCGTCCCGGCATGGCGAACATCGTGGCGCCGCTGCACGGCGTGCTCTACATCGTGTACCTCGTCACCGCCGCCGACCTCATCCGTACCGCGCGCTTCACGATGGGACAGATCGTGGCGCTGGTGTGCGCGGGTTTCCTTCCGGGCTTGGCGTTCTACGTCGAGCGGAGGACGAGCGCTCGGCTCCGGGGCTCCTTCGAGGCGGCCGCCTAGCGGCCCAGGCAGCGCCAAGCTCGGCCCCGTGCAGCGCCCGCCTACCCCAACGACGCCGCGAAGACCGTTGCCAGCTCCTCGGGCACGGCGGTGTCGAGCTGGTCGTAGCGGCAAGAGGCCGGCTCGCGATCGGTCCGCCAGCGAACGAACGTGGTTGCATGGCGAAACCGATCCCCTTGCAGATGGTCATAGGCCACCTCGCAGACGAGCTCGATGCGAAGCGGCTCGAACGAGAGGTCGCGCCCGGCGCTCCACCGGCTCTGACCGCCGGGGACCCGACCGGACGGCGCCGCGTCGGTGCCATCCGGAGACTCGCTCCACGACCACGGGTGGCCTTCCATCGAGTCGAGGCGATATGGGTCGAGCTCGGTCACCAGCTCGAGCCGGCGCTGATCGGTGAACGAGGACGTGACGCCGACGTGGTGAAGCACCCCGGCGTCGTCGTAGAGACCCAGTAGCAGCGAGCCCACGCGTCCGCCGCTCTTGTGCCAGCGGAACGCCCCGACGACGCAGTCGGCTGTCCGCTCGTGCTTCACCTTGATCATCGCCCGCTGGCCTTCGACGTAGGGGCCATCGGCGGGCTTTGCGACGACGCCGTCGAGGCCGGCCCCTTCGAACCGGGAGAACCAGTCGCGGGCAACCTGGGGCGACTCGGTGGCGGGTGTGACGTAAACCGGAGGCCTTGCCGCCGCGAGCGCTTCGACGAGGGCCGCTCGCCGCTGGCGGAACGGCCGCGGCCGGAGGTCGTCGCCCCGCCAGGCCAGCAGGTCGAAGGCGACGAACGCCGCCGGGGTCTCCACCGACAGCTTGCGCACTCTGGAGTCCGCTGGGTGGATGCGGTTCAACAGGGCGTCGAAGTCCAGGCCGGCGGCCCCGGCGATGACGATCTCCCCGTCGAGGACGCATCCGTCCGGGACGTTGGCGAGCACGGCGTCGACGACCTCTGGGAAGTACCGGGTGAGCGGGCGCTCGTTGCGACTGCCGAGCATGACGTCGTCCCCGTCCCTGAACACCACGCATCGAAACCCATCCCATTTCGGCTCGTAGAACAAGCCGACGCGCTCGGGTAGCTCGCGGGCGAGCTTGGCCAGCATCGGCGAGACCGGAGGCAACACGGGCAGGGCCATGAGGCCAGGCTACGTTCGCCGGGCCGGGTCAGGTCCGCCGGTTGACGAGATGGACGCGAGCTTGGTCTCGGGGCCGGATCACGAGCTGGTCGATGTCGACGTGGCTTGGGCGGGTGGCGACGAAGACGATGCACTCAGCGATGTCCTCGGCACGGAGCGGGGTCACTCCCCGGTAGACCGCCGCCGCCCGTTCGGCGTCCCCGTCGAAGCGGACGAGGGAGAAGTCCGTGGCGACCATTCCGGGGTCGATCTCGGTGACTCGCACCGGCTTGCCGAGCAACTCCATTCTCAGCACGTCGGTGAGCGCGCGAACCGCGTGTTTGGCGGCGTTGTAACCGGCGCCGCCCGGGTAGGGCTCGAAGGCAGCAACCGATCCGACGTTCACGATTAGGCCGTCGCCGGACTCCAGCAGCTGAGGCAGCAGTGCCTTGGTCATTCGTGCGGTCCCGAGCACGTTGGAGTCGAACATCTGCTGCCACTTCGTGAGGTCCGCTTGCGCCACCGACTCGAGGCCGAGCGCGCCGCCGGCGTTGTTCACGAGGACGCGACAGTCGCTCACGGCCCCGCAGAAGGCGGCTACGGACTCATCGTCGGTCACGTCGAGCGGCAGTGCCCGTGCGGGAGGGCCCAGCTCGTCCGCCAGCGCGTCAAGCGCCTCCCGCCTCCGAGCTCCGAACACGACCTCGAAGCCGGCTCGGGCCATCTCACGTGCCGTCGCCGCCCCGATGCCGCTGGAGGCGCCTGTCACGACGGCCACGCCACGGCCGGAAGGGCCCGATGGATCGGGAGGCATCTCAGCCAGCGTCAGAAAGTCGGCTCGAAGTCGTCGTC
>JBEKLQ010000019.1:0-55816 GCA_050010115.1 Acidimicrobiales bacterium
GGAACTCTGGCGCCGACTCCGCATCGAGACCGCGTCCTGGAGTGCCAAACCCGTTTATGCATGTGTCTTCGGTTCTGCGGCCCGGGGTGACGGTGACGTCGACAGCGACGTCGATCTCTTAGTAGTTCACCCGAGCTTTCCAGGCGAGCCAGTCCCGAAAGCCGATTTCTGGCTCAGCGCCATCGGGGTGCTGCTGACGTCTTACAGCCGGGGAACGACACTCTCCCTACCGAAGCAGCCAGATCGTGATGCCTGGCAGCAACAACTCGACCAGCTCCACAACGCCGTCTTCTCGTGGACCGGCAATCGGTTGCAAGTGCTCGATGTCTCGCCCCACCAATGGGCCACAGGAGAAGGCATCGACCCGCAACTTCGGCGCGACATCAAACGGGACGCGATCGAGGTGACGCCACCTTGGACGCCAAAGGCGTTCCAGCCGGCCGTTGGCAGGGGCGCGACTTGACACCGCGGCCCCGGACGAGCGCTTGCACAGAGGCTGACGGTCGCTCGCGGCTCAAAACGGCGCACGCCTACCTCGAAGTCGCCGAGCTAGTTCTCACCGAGGAACACCGAATGGAGTTCTTTGCAGTCGCGACCGGCGCAGCCGTCTTGGCGGGTATTGCGGCATCTGACGCCATCACATGCATCCGTATGAACTGTATTCATCGTGGTCAGAATCACCGCGAGGCGGCCGATCTTCTCGAGAAAGCTACGCCTGACGGTGCGAAGCTTGCATCGCTGTTGCGCCGCCTCCTCGATCTGAAGGATGCCTCGCACTATGGCGTAGATGTTATGTCCCGGATCAAAGCGACCGATGCGATCAAGTGGGCTCGTGCTCTCGTTGACCGAGCGCAGGGCGAGCTCGAACGCTAGGGATCGCACCAAGTCCTGCGAGGCACGGACGCTGATGGCGCGAAAGCGACGCTGGGGTACGGCTGCAGTTAGCAACCCGTTAGCCCCTGGGCGCCTGCCGTGCCTGGAACCTGAGTCCTGGAACACATTCTCCCAGCTCAGGACTGGTGTCGGAGGGGGGACTTGCACCTTCGACCTACGCCCCGTAGCCATCGAGTGCGACTGGCAGGAGCTGGATCGACCGGCGTGATCGGCCTAGGCGGACTTGCGGACATCGCTATCCGATAAGATAGCGTCATGACTTCAACAGCTGAGCTCGTCGCACAACTGCGTGCAGGCTCGAGGCTCTCGCTTCGCGCTCTCGCGGGGCTCTCGGGAACATCGTCAGCAACGCTGTCGAACTACGAGCAAGGAAGCAAGGAGCCTCGCCTGTCCACGTTGGAACGCTTGGCTTCCGCGGCTGGTGTGCGGTTGGAAGTTCGCGTTCAGCCGGATTTGGGGCGATCGCTGCGCGGGCGGAGCTCGGCAGCGGCCGCGGCGCTCGGCATTGCTCGCGCGATCGACGCCGGGGAAGACGACATGGCCTTCAGGCGATGCCTCGAACTGCTCGACACCCTGAAGGCGGTCCCAGTCGAAGGCGTACAGCTTCTAACGAGCGAGGCTCCGGTTCTCACCGGTGATCAGCGCTACGACGCCCTCATTGCTGCGATCGTCGAGCACTGCTGCGTCAATAGGGAGGTCGCGACGCCCCCTTGGGTATATGAGGCGGAGCGATCAGTCCAACAGTGGTATGTCGCCGGAATGAAGTCGCTGCGGGCCGATGCCGACCGAGAGACACCCCCTGTGTTTCGCCGGCATGGCGTGATGATTCTGGCTGACGAACTCGCCCGCGCCTGATGCTCACGCGTTCCGAAGCAGAAGGCGCCTTGCGAGACCTCGTCTCTCGGCTCGACGAACGACGATGCCGCGCAACGATCTACATAGTCGGCGGTACCGCCCTAATGCTCGGCTTCGATGCCCGTCAATCGACACGGGATGTCGACGCAGTCGTCACACCACGAGACAGAGTCCTTGCCGTCGCCGCTGAGATCGCGGAGCGTCGCAACCTTCCCGACGACTGGCTGAGCACCGATGCGGCCGTCTTTGTTCCACCCCATCGGGAGGATCCGCGTCGGACCATTCTGTTCGAGAAAGGTGGTGTGCGTGTTGAGATCGCGTCGGCCGAGATGTTGCTCGCGATGAAGATCCGCGCCAGCAGGGGCCGCCAAGACATCGACGACATACGTCTCTTGCTGCGGCTCACCGCTACCCATACGGTCGCGGACGCCGTCGGGATCTACGAGCACTTCTACGAGGAGGACGAGATCATGCCGCGCGCGGTAAGAATCCTTCACGAGCTTCTGGACAGCTAGGCGGCGTCTCCGGTCCTCATCTCACCACGTCTCAGCGCAAGGTCCGTCGATCCGCAGCCGAAAGCGCCTGGTTGGACGGCCGAGGTGCCTCGGCGCCAGTCGCGCATCTCGGAAGTCAGTCGCGTCGACGAGCGAGTCGCGAGTGTCGGAGGGGGGACTTGTAGCAATACGACACAACAAACCCGCTGGTCACTGGCTTCCTAGCAGGGATCGGCGGACACACCCGGCCTGCTCGCAATGGAGATCGTCGTGCTGTGCCGAGGGCTGTTCCCTTCACGCCACGTGAAGCGACAGGCGCTGCACCCCGATGATCGCGACGTGCTCGCACGATGAGGGTTCCTCGATCGGGCTCGGTATCGTCGGCCGGAGGCATCTCGAAACCCTTCGCCGTCCGTCGAGGCGTTCGAATGTGCCTACGCCTCCGATCTCAGTGGCCGGTGCCGAGTGCGACTTCCGCCTCTCATCCAGCGGGTCCGTCGCGGGCGGCAGGCATGTCAGATCCCAGTTGCCCAGTGGCGGTTGAGTCGCTCGACAGCCTCTACCTTGCTCATCCGAGCGACTTGCTCCTCGCCGAGTCCTACCCGGTTGATAAGGAGATGCACGAGATCTGCCGGTAAGGACTCGGCGTCCCGAGGCGGATGACCGCGGTTGGGTAGCGTGCCATCGGTGACGCAGGCCCAGAACTCTGACTCTTTCACCTGTAGCTGGTCTCGCAGGATGTGGGCCCACAGGCCAGGGCCGTAGTCGGTCCGGTCAGGCGGGTGTGACACCCGTGTGCGCAGCATTCGGCCATCGGGAAGCCCGAGCTCGTACGTGACGTGATGCCCGCCCTTGCGACCGCTGGCGTCGCGGACTTGCTGCCAGCGCTCTACTCGGCAGAACTTGTCGTGGTCGGCCCGGGTCGGCGTCGGCCAACGCTCACGCCTGCGCGCCGGCAAGCCACTCTCCGAGCTGCTCGTCGTCGCTCAGCGCGACCAGCTGCACGAGTGCCCAGTTGTCCCTATGGTTCGGGGCGTCGAGGAGATGGTCCAACCAGTCCTCGGCGTACTCTCGGAGGGCGTCAATCATCTCCTCGAGGGCATCCGCGAAGCTGACGCCGTCTGCCGCCACCGGTACGCCCGGGATGAACACAGCCCATCCGCCTGCTTCTGACACCACCTCGGCCTTCGGGCAGAGCTGGCCCAGGAGCCGACGCAGCCGATCGGCGTCGACGACTGCGGCCGTCGTGCGGTCGCGTCTCACGACGACGGGCCGGCCGCGAGCGGCGGCGTCAAGGAGGTCCTTGAAGTGGCCCCGCGCCTCGCTGTAGCTCTCGTAGTTGACGACTGCCATACCAGAGTGTCCCATGAGTACGTCACGTACGTCAAGTACGTTACCACCCAGCAGTGACACCGCCTTGAGAGGGTGGCTGGATCACCGCTGAGGAGCGCCGAGCTGGGGCTCCCGGTGCGCCGGCCTGTCTGTTCAAATGAGGGCGCGTTCACGCTCTGTTGACGCGCAAGACGGTTTCTTGACACATCGTTGACGGCTCCCAGTCGCAACGTGAGGGTAGTGAAGAAAATCACAGGTACGAGAGGCAGATCTCAGCCTCAGTCGTACACGGTCCGAGCTTCCTGGTTGTTCGCGTGTCACCCGGCCGATCTCCGGCTGACGAGGTTGCCGGCATGACCGACGTCATTCTCGTCGTCACCATCCTGGTGTTCTTCTTGGCCGCTTCTCAGCTGGTGCGGGTGTGCGACCGCCTCGCTGCCCACCCCGCTGACGACGGCGACAACGAGCCGGAGGAGCCGGCATGAGCGGGTCGGGTAATACCCCCGGCGGCGCAGCCATCACGGCGCCGCCACCCGAGACGCGGCCGCCGAAAGTCCGCACGCGCACGGGCGCCTCGATGTTCGACCCGTCGATCTTGCGTCGTGCCTTCGGCCAGGCCTTCTTGAAACTCGACCCCCGCCACATGGTCCACAGCCCGGTCATGTTCGTGGTCGAGATCGGCAGCACCGTCACCACCGTCGAATTCTTCGCCCGGCCCGCTCTCTTCGTGGGATCGGTCACGGCGTGGCTGTGGGCGACGGTGCTGTTTTCCAATTTCGCCGAGGGAGTCGCCGAGGGCAGGGGCAAGGCGCAGGCCGATACGCTGCGCCGCAGCCGGCAGGAGACCGTCGCCCTCCGCCTGCGGCCCGACGGCACGACGGCGGAGATCCTGTCCGCTCAACTGCAGGTCGGTGACCTCTGCGTCGTCGAGGCCGGGCAGGTCATCCCGGGCGACGGGGACGTCATCGAGGGGATCGCCGTTGTCGACGAGTCGGCGATCACGGGTGAATCCGCCCCGGTGATCCGTGAGTCGGGCGGAGATCGTTCTGCAGTCACGGGCGGCACGAGCGTCCTCTCCGACCGCATCGTCGTGCAGATCACGTCCAAACCGGGTGAGACGTTCCTCGACCGCATGATCTCCTTGGTCGAAGGGGCGAACCGGCAGAAGACGCCCAACGAGGTCGCTCTCGAGATCCTGATCGCCGGACTGACCTTGATCCTGCTCGTGGCCGTGGTGACCCTCCAGCCGATGGCCATTTACTCCAAGGCCATCCAGTCGGTCACCGTCCTCGTTGCGCTCTTCGTCTGCCTCGCCCCCACAACGATCGGGGCCCTCTTGTCGGCGATCGGGATCGCCGGCATGGACCGACTCGTGCAACGGAACGTGCTGGCCATGTCGGGACGCGCCGTCGAAGCCGCCGGCGACTGCTCGACGCTCCTGCTCGACAAGACGGGCACCATCACCTACGGGAACCGGAGGGCGGCGGAGATCCTCCCAGTTGGAGGCTTCGGCGAGTCGGAGCTGGCGGAGGCGGTCCTTCTCTCGAGCCTCGCCGACGAGACGCCCGAGGGCCGCTCCATCGTCGAGCTGGTCGAGACGCGCTACGGGCTCCATCGCGTGGGACGCCACGCTCATCGCTTTCTCGGCCCACACGCGCATGAGCGGGATCGACATCGAAGGACGCCAGATCCGTAAAGGCTCCGGGCAGGCGGTGCGGCGATGGGTCGAGGAGCTCGGCGGTGCCATCCCGATTGACCTCGCCCCCATCGTGGAGGACATCGCCAACGGAGGGGGCACTCCGTTGGTGGTGGCGGACGGGCGGCGGGTGCTCGGCGTCATCCACCTGAAGGACACCATCAAGCCCGGGATGGTGGAGCGCTTCGACCAGCTGCGCAACATGGGCATCCGCACCGTCATGATCACCGGGGACAACCCCCTCACGGCCGCCGCCATCGCCCGGGAGGCCAGCGTCGACGACTTCCTCGCCGAGGCCACGCCGGAGGAGAAGATCGCCCTCATCCGCCGCGAGCAGCAGGGCGGCCACATGGTGGCGATGGCCGGCGACGGCACCAACGACGCCCCCGCTCTCGCGCAGGCCGACGTCGGCCTGGCCATGAACACGGGCACGCAGGCCGCCAAGGAGGCCGGCAACATGGTCGACCTCGACTCGAACCCCACCAAGCTCATCGAGGTCGTCGAAGTCGGCAAGCAGCTCCTCATCACCCGTGGGTCGCTCACCACCTTCTCCATCGCCAACGACGTCGCCAAGTACTTCGCCATCATTCCGGCGATGTTCGTCGTCGTGTACCCGAAGCTCAAGGTGCTGAACCTCATGCACCTCGATAACCCGCACTCGGCCATCCTCTCCGCCGTCGTCTACAACGCCGTCATCATCCCGGCGCTCATACCCCTCGCCCTGCGGGGGGTGAGGTTCCGACCGCTCGACGGCGCCGCCATCCTTCGCCACAACGGCCTCATCTACGGCATCGGCGGAATCCTGGCCCCGTTCGTCTTCATCAAGCTCATCGATCTCGTCCTCACCGCGATCGGTTTCCACTGATGCGCCGCCACCTCCTCGCCAGCCTCGTCATGCTCGTCGGGCTGACGCTCGTGCTCGGGTTCGCTTACCCCCTCCTCGTGACCGGAATCGCCGCCCTGGGCTTCGGGCAGCAGGCGAACGGCTCGCTCGTCTATCACGGAGGCAAACTCGTCGGATCGTCGCTGCTCGGCCAGAGCTTCAGCGCTGCAGACGGCCAACCGCTTCCCGGCTACTTCCAACCGCGGCCCTCGGCGGCGGGGAGCGGCTATGACGCCACGGCATCGGGCGCCAGCAACCTCGGACCCTCGAACCCGCTGCTCATCGGGTTCGTTGCAGGAGTCAACACGGTGGGCCTCGGCAGCAAGCCGTCGAAGACGAACCCGTTCGCCACGAAGTTGGACCCGACCTGGAGAGGGTACGACCACGACCACGACGGTGCCAACGCGAGTCCCAGTGGCCCCTACTGGCGAACCCTGGGCCAGTTGGCCCTACTGGGCACTCGCAGGCTTGGCAGGCCTCCTTGGAGCGGCGTCCCTGGAGCGCGGCGTGCGTCTGCGGCGCCGGCAGCAGAACTAAGGCCCAATCGGTCCAACCAAAAGGGAGCCTCTGCGGCTCCGGTGAGCAGCCACAATGCCGAGTGAGTCTTAGGTCCTCTCGGGCCGTCGTGCGCCGGACGCCGTCAGATGGCCAGGCACGCCCCTGAGTCGTCTCGCGGTGACCGAGCGCCGCTCCTGCGAGGCGTGGACGATCTCACCGCTACCCCATCGCCTCGGATGGCTCCTACGTCGGATCGGGAGCTGCACGCGTGGACCTTTGCGCTCGGAGTGAACTTCGGAGTTGGTCCAGTGGGGTGACTTCGGCACGAGCGCCGGCGGGGCTACGTGGTCCAAGTTCAGTGCCTTTCCTGAACCAGACTTCAGCAACATCTCGCCTGAAGTGTGCGCATCACCGAGGACCGCGGCCGAACCTATGGTTGGGAGTTGTGGAGTACAGGGCGGAGCGACCCGAAGAGTTTCCTGCGATCGGGGAGATGCTCACGCGGATCATGAGGCCCGAGACTGCGGCGCTCGTTGATCGGATCCGCGAGGGCGATCGATACCTGGCGGACCTCAGCCGCGTCGCCGTGGCCGATGACGGCCACGTCATCAGATTCGTGATGCTGAGCCGCCTCGACGTCATCGGAGAGCCATCTCGCACTATTGCGAAGAGCGATCGTGGAGTCGGATCGACGGAAGCCCGGCCGCTCGGGCGGTTAGCAATCCGCTAGCAGTTGCTCTGCTAACCGCTCCTGCGAGACCCGGAACCTGAGTCCTGGAACACATTCTCCCAGCTCAGCCCTGGTGTCGTCTGGAACACAGTCTCCCAGCTCAGCCCTGGTGTCGGAGGGGGGACTTCTCGGATCTGCGACTGGCTGTGACCTGGGAATACGGCACTCAATCCGACGGCGGAGCACCGCCAGCCACCAGACGACTACATTGTCGTCATCCCGCATCTCCTTTCGATCCGCTTCAGGAGTCAAGAAACCCTCGAGCGGCTCAAGAGCGAGGCTGCCGCCCGCAAGCTCTCGTCCTCGGCTTTGGCGGAGGAGCTCATCGAAGAAGGACTCAGGTTGCGACGTCACCCGCTCGTCGTCTTTCGTGACGGCGCCTCTGGCAGGCGAGCTGGGCTGGTCGGTAACCCTGATATTTGGGAGGTCGTCGCCGGCATCGTAGGCGGAGACGTCCCGGTCCCCGAACGCGTGACGAGAGCCGTCGACGTCTTCGGCCTGTCACCCGAGCAGGTCACGGCCGCCCTTGACTATTACGCAGCCTTCCCAGAGGAGATCAATGCGGAGATCGCCGCCAGCGCTGCCGTCGCCGAGGAGTCCGAAGCCCTTTGGCGTCGTCGCCAGCAGCTACTTGCTGGATGAAGGTGCTCCTCGACGTGCATCACTCCCCGCGGGCAGCCGAGCAGCTGCGACAGAACGGTTACGACGTGCTGGCGGTCGCTGAAGACTCACGGCTGTGCACATTGGCCGACGAGGATCTCCTCCGAGCTGCGACAGCCGCCGGTCGGGCGGTGGTGACCGAGAACGTCAAGGACTTCGACCGAATCGTCCGTAACTGGGCCAGCACCGGCGAGCGTCATGGTGGCGTCATCTTCACCTCACCGCGGCGCTTTGAGCGTGCCCGGAGCACGCAGGACAAGCGGATGGCTCGGTAGACGAAGTCGGCCACTTCTGTGCGACCCGAGATTGCCGGAGATCGGAGTCCATCGACGACGGCGTCAAGGCTCTGATGAGCGAGGGTGACGTGTGGACGTCGGAACGTGGGCACGACCTCGATGCCGATTCGCTCGAGAGTGGGCCAGGCACGCTTACGGCACGCGTTGCCGGTACCACTTCGCGCCACCGTCGGTCGTGCGAAAGACGGCGATGTCGCCGTTGACGTCCTGGCCGACAGCCTGGCACGTTCGCCGGCCCTGGCAGGCGACACTGAGGAGATACGGGGACCCGGGAACTACTTGGGCTGCCCACGTCCGGCCGCCGTCGGTCGACCCGATGATCGCAGTCGAGCCCAGTCCGACCGCCTCGCACACGCCAGACGCCGTGCATGCCACGCTCGTCAGGTCGTCGACCCCAGTCGGGATGTGTCGGCGGATCCAGGTGACGCCGCCGTCCTGAGTTGAGACCAGCACACCGACTTCCCGTCGCCCGGCGTGGATGGAATCGATGCCGACAGCGACGCAGTGCGTGAGCGAATAACAGGACACGCCGCTCAGTTCCTGCACTGACGACGGCAACGCCTGGGGCACCCAGGCCGTCCCACCGTCTGATGTTCGGAGTGCTCCGCTCCCGTAGCCGACGGCCTCGCACGTGGTCGTCGAGGGGCACGAGATTCCGTTGACCAGATCGGCAGTGGCGGGAACGTCCTGTTGGGTCCAGGACGCGCCGCCATTCACGGTGCCGAAGATCATGCCCTCGTTGCCGGTCGCCTCGCAGACGTCGATTGAGGGGCAAGCGACCCCGAGAAAGAAACCACCCCCGATCACCGCCGGCTGCGTCGTCCACGATTGCCCGCCGTTGGTAGTGCCATACACAGCACCAGCGTCGCCATTGCCGCTACCGACTACCTCGCAGATGGCTGCCGTCGCGCATGCCACCGCCGCCAGTGCGCCGACGCCCGGAGGCGTGGCGAGCTGTTGCCAGGTGTGCCCCCCGTCTGTCGTGCCGATGACAGAACCGCCACTCACGTCGTCGACCTCGCCAGTCACCATGCACACACTCGTGCTCACGCAGCTAATTCCGGTGAGGTTCCCCGACGCGGAAGCGTATGAGGCCGGTGATCGAGACTCGTCAGCGCCGGCTCTCGCCCCTAGCGGTGATGTCGCGACTGCAGCGGCAGCGAGGCCAACTCCGAGTAGCCCGCTGACCGAGCGACGCATTCGTTTGTGGGTACGCGCTGGCGCTCCCCGACCTCTCGCCAACGACGTCTGAGCCATGCCGCCCCTCCTCGTGTCTGACGCCGCGAACTCTATGCCGCACAACCCCTACCTGACGGCGGTCGGGTGGCGCGCCCGGCGGTCGCACGTATCGACGGCGGGGACGGCAGGATCATCGTTCAGGGTAGGCGACTCTTTCCGTACGGACGTTGAGATCCCGATACCAAGTACCAGTGATCGGTTGGACGACGTTGAAGTCTTCTGGGCGGAGAACTGTGAGAGGGTGCGGCCTCGGGCCGGCGATGCGCGCCGTTACCCGGCCGGTGCAGACTCCGCCGCTACCACCATCTGTCCCCGCGTCGTGGTGCTGAGCCGGATTTCCTTCACCGGCTGGTAGTCGGGGTCGTTCAGAAAGCCCCAAGCTGCCTCAGTATCGGCGAAGCGGATCACGACCGTGCTGTTCGGCGGCTCACCCTCGGCGGGCTGCGCGTCGGAGCCAGCGACCAGGAGTTCAGCGCCGTACTTCTGCAGGAAGGGCCTCACCCTAGGCAGGTACTCGTTCCGGTACCGGTCAACGCATGGATCTCTTGCATCAAAACGAGATATGCAGCCATTCGTCTCCTCGCGCCTCGTGTGGGCAGCCGGCGGCACTGTAGCTCGTCGAATCTCGTCACGGCTGTTGACCGCCGGTCGAGATCATTGACAGCCTCGCCAACGGGCTGACCCCCCGTCCCCGCCTGGACAGGCCCCTTGTTCGGGCCCTCTCAGCCCCCCAAGCGGCGTCGTCCGGCGCACGTCCAATCGCCGCCGGAAGCCGCCAGACAGAGACTTGCCATACCGCGAGCCGCCGCCGATGATCGGCGATCTGGGCCGGCTCGTCGCCGTGGACGGCTCGTTCGACCGCTCCTGCGAGACCCGGAACCTGCGCTCCGAAACACATTCTCCCAGCTCAGCCCCGAGGACGTCGTCAATGACGTTCATGCCCATCACCTCGAGGTATCCCAACAACCGGCCGATCATCAGCGTCGTTCGGGTGTCGAGACGGTCCAAGCCCCTCCGCTGGGCGGCGCGTGTGAGGTAGCCGAGGTTGAAACCCACGTCTTGGAATTCCACATGCGAACGGAGATTGCGGGCGGCGGGCGGCGTCGTCGTGGAGGTGCTGGGACGCTATTCGAACCCCTGTGACCAGGGAGAACGCATCCAGGACAACCTCGCTATGGGCCCAGAGGGGACAAAACGGGTCAAAGTTCGAACGCCCAGGCAAGTTCAACGCCGTCTCACCAGGTCATCGCCTCGTATCGGTCCGGCTCATCGTTCGCCACTATCGGATCCGCTCTGCTCCGGAACACATTCTCCCAGCTCAGCCCTGGTGTCGGAGGACCGACTTCGCGGATCTGCGACCGCGTGTGACCTGGTATGTCGGGCGTGAGCAGCTGCTTCAAGGAGCTGGATATACGCGCTGCTAGCGTAGATATACTCTGTACCATGACCAAGCACCTCGTGGATCTCGATGACGATCTCCTCGCTGAAGCGCGCGCCGAGCTCGGGACTAGCACGATCAAGGACACCGTGAACGAGGCGCTCCGCCGTAGTTCGGAGAAGCGACTCGAACAGATCGCGGACTCGCTCGACACCCTTGCCGCTGCGCACCTGGAGGACCGAGAAGCCGCGTGGCGCTGACTCATCTTGTTGATACGAGCGTCATCAAGCGCCTCGCCGACGCCTCCATCCGATCGGCCGTGGAGACGCTCGCGGCTCGGGGGGAGCTTGGTCGCCCGACGATTTGCGATCTCGAAGTCGGCTACTCAGCTCGGAACGAGGATGAGTGGCGTCGGCTGAACCAGGCACTCGAGGTGTTCGTCCTTGTGGAAACGACCGCCGATCACGTTCGGCGCGCACTTCAGGTCCAGCGACTCCTCGCCGAACGGAGCCAGCGCGGGCGAAAGATCCCCGACCTCCTTGTGGCTGCTGCGGCGGAGGAGCAGGGTCTCATCGTCCTGCACTACGACGCCGACTTCGACATCATCTCGAAGGTGACGCGCCAGCCGGTCCAATGGGTCGTTCCGGCGGGCAGCGTCGACTGACGTTTCAGGAGGGCTGGATAAACGTCGATCAGCCTGTGAAACCACGGCGACGCCCGGTTTTGTGTCTAAAAGAGTGTCGGAGGGGGGACTTGAACCCCCACCCGGTTGCCCGGACTAGGCCCTCAACCTAGCGCGTCTGCCTATTCCGCCACTCCGACGTGGCACTACTCCGAAGCTTGCCCCACGGGGAAGCGACCGGATCACGACTTTAGCGCTCCGCAGCACGTCGCCATCGAAGAGTCGGTCCGCCGCCGGCTAATGGAAGCGACTCATAGCAGCAGGGCACGCCGGTGAAGGCCGGCGCCGCAGCGCCTTCGGCACCCCAGGCGTGGCCGGAACGACCTAAGGCCGCGCTTGCCCGGCACGCCGCACTGGGTCCCAGCGAGCCGTTCGTCCATACTGCGAGACCGCGACGATCCCCGCTGATAGGCCGATCTCGGTCGCTGCGACCCAAATCGGCACACCGCGGCTCGGCGAAGCCCCGGGAAGGCAGATGCCAGAAGGCAGCGGCGGGAAAGGCAGATGCGAGAAGGCAGAGGCGGGAAAGGCAGATGCGAGAAGGCAGAGGCGGGAAAGGCAGAGGCGCCGGCCCCGGACACGGCGCCGCTCGCTACACGCCATCGCCAAGCCGCCAGGTCCAGTCGCCTATCCCCCACCCAGCGTCGTAGCCGGCGCCGAACTGGCAGTGACTGCGGGCGTCGTCGTCGTGACGATGGCAGGGAACGAGCTCGGTACGACGGCAGGGCTCACTTGGATCGCCCAGGCCTCAACGTCCCAGAAGACACCCGCCCAGGTCGGGCTGTCGCTCACAGCACGAAGATCACCCGAGTGAACCAAGTCGACCGGCTGCTGGAACAGCGGGACGCTGGGCGCATCTGCCCAGAGCTGAGTGTCCGCAGCCGTGATGAACGAGTCGGACGTGCTCGGAACAAGGTTCGTGAGAGCTGAGGAGACGTCACTCGACACGATTGGATCGTCCAAGCCGAAGATGTTCCGCGTGACGATGCCGGCCTCGACGGCGCCCGGCTCGGTACCAGAGCCGCCCACGGCCTGGGCGCCCTTGGGTCCTCGCCCCGAGGACGGCACTGTCGGCAGCACCGAATCGGAGTAGATCGGCAGCTGGGAAGCCGCGAATGACGTGAGGAGGAATGGCGCGATCGCCATCTGGTACTGCCCCATTGGCAGCGCCGTGCCGAGCATCTGTGTGAGCGGCACCTGGTGGATGACGACGAGGATCCCCACCGCCTTCAGCTGGGCCTGCACAACGGAGGCTGCTTGGTCGATCTCGAGGTCACCAGCGGGCACGAGGAGCGAGAAGGTGACAGGTGGGCCGGTTCCCCCGGACCTCAACAGCCCAGTAGAGCCCCGTGAGTACCCCGCCTCACGGAACGAGCTGATCGCTGCCGAGGGGTTGTAGTCGCCGACCGGTGATCCGATACCTCCGACGCCGCCGGCCGACGACTTGCCGCCCGACCCCGGCCCGGGGCCGGAACCCGACCCCGCAGATCCCGACCCGCTTGGGCCGCCCGAGGAATTGTCGCCGAGAGTGAGCCGGTCCTCGTAGGGCGCCACGGAGGCGTCGGTGAGGCCGACTGAGTCCGACGCGATCTCGGCGACGTACAGCGCTTGCTCGATCCCTGTGCGGAAGTCCGGCTCGTCCAGTACCGGCGCCGTCAGGTTGAGGCACAACTGCCACAGCGTCGGCAGCTCCGAGGTGACCTTCGTGAGGGCGATGCCGGCTCGGGCGGCATTCGCCACCAGACCGATCACCGCTGGAGTGTCGGGCACCTCGGCCACGTTGACGTCGCCGTTCTTCAGGCCGGCGAGGGCGGCAGTGCTGGTCTGCACCTCGAGGACGATCTGGGACAGGTGCGCGGGAGTGAACCAGTAGTGAGGGTTGCGGGAGAGGACCAGTTCCCGGCCGGGCACGAACTGGGTGATCTCGAACGGGCCGCCGGAGATCACCTTCTTCGGGTCGAATCCGTTGAATGCAGCCACCCACCCGTACTGCTTGGCGATGTGCGCGGGCACGAGGTCGGCGAACAACGCCTCCCACTCGGCGAACGGCTGGGAGAACGTCACGATCACCGTCGAGCCGCCGTTGGACGACGTGATCCCCGAGATGTCGCGGTACCCGGCGAGGAGACCACTGTCAGGCAGTTGCGGCGTCCATTCCAGTTGCTCGTGCCAGTTGTAGATGAAGTCGACAGCGGTGATGGGCGTCCCGTCGGACCACACTGCTTTGGGGTTGAGCGTGTACACGACCTTGAAGGGCGAGATGCTCTCGACCTCCGCGTTCTCCACAAAACCGGGCTCGGTCGTCGCGTGCAGCTCGCCGTCGGTCACGAACGTCTGAGGCCAGACCTGCTCCATCACCTCCGCTGTGATCCGGTTGGCGCCGGCGGGCGCTGACGGGTTGAAATTGGTAGGGAGGCTCGGGACCGCGACAACGGCTGTACCGCTCGTGGCGAACACCGGGCCGCTCGGCTGCGTCGTCGTGGGGCTGCCGCCCGGGCGGCTGTCGGTGCAACCAGCGGCGCTCGTCACGAGCGCGAGACCGAGAAGGAGGAGGACGAGGCGCCTGGGCCTCAACCGCTCCACCGGATCGAAAGGGCAACGGTCACGAACGCGAACACGAGGACGAACGCGACGGTGATGCGGTCCAGATTGCGCTCAGCGACGGTCGAACCGGAAGTCGCCGAGCCGCTCGAGGCACCGAACATGTCAGAGAGACCTCCTCCACGACCGCTGTGGAGGAGGATCAGGATCACGAGGCCTAACGCCGCGATGATGTCGACCACAACCAGGGCATCGGTCAGCACGGAAGAAGTCTCCTCAAACGGTCATCGAGCACAGCGGTGGCGCCTCCGGCGCCCGCATGCGAAACGGTGAAAGACGTTACCACTGGCCGCGGCGCCACCGTCTTCGACCCCCGGCCTCGCGAGCCGGTCACATCCGTTCACCATCGGGAGCAGAGGGGTCCAGTTGGCTCGCAGCTCACGCCCCGGCGTGGACGATCTCGGAGAAGCTCACGGCGTCCAGGCTCGCGCCACCCACCAGCAGACCGTCGACGTCATCGCAGGCGAGCATCGCCGCGGCGTTGTCCGGTGTCACGGAGCCGCCATACTGGATCCGGACGGCCGCAGCCGCCTCGGCGCCCGCCAGCCGCGACAACTCGGCACGGATGCACGCTGCCATCTCCTGCGCATCGCCCGTGCTGGCCACACGGCCCGTCCCGATCGCCCAGATCGGCTCGTAGGCAACCACGAACCTACCCACCTCCTCACCGGCACGCCCGCTCAAGGCGGTTTCCAACTGCACGACGACCGTCGAGGTGGCTTGACCGGCTTCGCGCTCGGGGAGGGTTTCTCCGACGCACAGGATCGGCGTCATCTGGTGACGGCGGATCGCGTCGACTTTGGCCCGCACGATCTCGTCCGTCTCGCCGCAATACGCCCGGCGCTCGGAGTGGCCGGCGATCACGTAGCTCACGCCGAGCTTGGCGAGCATCTCGGCGCTCACCTCGCCCGTGAAGGCCCCGCGGTCTTGCGCGTGGCACGTCTGGGCGCCGAGAGCGACGGGCACCGCGTCGGACTCCACAGCGGTCTGCACGGAGCGCAACGAGGTGAACGGGGGGTGCAGCGACGCAACCCTGCCGGTCGGAACCGGCCGCGCCCGGAGGATCGCCGCGAGTTTCTGCACCATCTGGATCGCCTCATAGTGGTTGTGGTGCATCTTCCAGTTGCCGCTGATGAGGACCTCTCGGCTGGCAACGACAAGCGTGCCCGCCATCACAACCCGTTGTCGAGCTGGGTGGCGAACGGTGATTCCCGGAGCGCCTTCAAGCCCGGCAGGTCGCCGTGCTCGAGCAGCGCCAGGGAGGCGCCGCCACCAGTCGAGATGTGGTCGATCCTGTCGGCGAGACCGTAGTGGTTAATGGCAGCGACGCTGTCACCTCCGCCGATGAACGTCCGGCCGGCGCTCTCCGCGACTGCGGCGGCCACCGTCCTTGTCCCTTGGGCGAATCGACGGTCCTCGAATACGCCCATCGGCCCATTCCACAGCACCGTGGCGGCATCCGCTATGGCCTCGCGGAACAGCTCCGCAGTGGCAGGCCCGATGTCGTACCCCTTCCAGCCCGGCGGGAGCGACTGCCCGAAGATCTGGACCTCTCGAGGATCGGCGACGGCCATCCCCATTTCGGTCGTGTCTTCGGTCCAGTTGTCTGTCTGGAGCTCGACACCGGGCGCGGCGGCGACGAAATCCACTGGAAGGACGATCTTCTCGCTGCCGAGGATGAGGGCTTTGCACGCGTCGAGTTTGGTCAGGTCGACGAGCGAGGCTCCGGAACCCTTGCCGAGCACGTGCGTGAACGTGAAGGCCATCGCTCCGCCGATGAGCAGCCGATCGGCCCGTCCTGCCAGCGACTCCAAAAGCCCGAGCTTGTCCGCCACCTTCGCACCTCCGATGACGACGACGAAGGGACGCGCCGGATCGTCGAGCAAGCTGCCGAGCTGCTCCACCTCTCGCTGGACGAGACGCCCCGCAGCGCACGGAAGCAGGCGCGGTGGCCCGACGACCGAGGCGTCGTTGCGGTGGCAGACGCCGAAGGCGTCGTTCACGTAGCAGTCCTGACCCTCGACGAGCGACGCCACGAAGGCAGGGTCGTTCGCCTTCTCGCCCGGGTGGAACCGCAGGTTCTCCATCAGGGCGACCCCCGGGATCATCTGCGTGAGCAGCTCCCTCACCGGGGCCACGTCGTAACGCGGATCGGGCTCGCCGGCCGGGCGCCCGAGATGTGTGCAGGCAGTCACACGAGCACCCCGGTTGAGCAGGTACGTCAGCGTGGGGAGGGCGGCTCGGATCCTGAAGTCGTCAGTGACGGTGCGCTTGCCCGATTCATCGGTGGCCAGCGGCACGTTCAAGTCGAGGCGGACGAGCACCCGCTTGCGACGGAGCTCCCCGAGATCCTCGAGGATCGGAAGACGCGTGCTCACGCCGAAGCGGGAGCCGCTGCGGTGCCGACGATTCGGGCGAGGTCGATCAAGCGGTACGAGTAGCCCCACTCGTTGTCATACCAACCCAGCACCTTGACGAGCGTCGTCGAATCGTCCAGCGGGATCGTCATCGTGAGCGTCGAGTCGAACGTGCACGATGCCGACCGCCCGACGATGTCGCTGGACACGATCTGGTCCTCGCTGTACTCGAGCACGTGCGAGAGCGGGCCAGACGTGGCGGCCTCGCGGAAGGCGCTGTTCACGTCGCCGGCTGTCACGCTCGCCCCGACCACGGCCGTCAGGTCCGTGATGGATCCGTCGACGACCGGTACCCTCAGCGAGTGCCCGTCGAGACGCCCCCGCATCGAAGCCAGCACCAGGCTCGTCGCGCGGGCGGCGCCGGTGCTCGCAGGCACGATGTTGACAGCCGCTGCCCGCGAGCGCCGCAGGTTGTCACGGCCGAGGTCGAGCAGCTCCTGGTCGTTCGTGTAGGCGTGCACCGTCGTCATCAGTCCCTGGCGCAACCCGAACGCGTCGTCGACCACCTTCACCATCGGCACGAGGCAGTTCGTGGTGCAGGAAGCGTTCGACACGATCACGTGCCGGTCGGGATCGAACTCCTGGTCGTTCACACCGACGACGAACGTGGCGTCGACATCCTTGCCCGGGGCGGAGATGATCACGCGCGATGCACCCGCCTCGACGTGGGACATCGCCGCCGCGCGGCTGGTGAACCGACCGGTCGACTCGATCACCACATCGACACCGAGCTCCCTCCAGCCCAGCGACTTCGGCTCCGGCTCGCGCAGTACTGCCACCTCACGACCTCCGACGCGCAACCCACGCTCGGTCTCCTCCACGGGCTCCTTCAAGCTCCCGTGAGTCGAGTCGTAGCGCAATAGATGGATTGATGCCTCGCGGGGGACCATGTCGTTCACCGCCACGAGCTCCACGTCGCTGCCGGAGCCCTCGGCGTCGAGCTCGAGGAGCGCACGCAGGAAGTTTCTCCCGATCCGCCCGAAACCGTTGATTCCGACCCTCACGCTCACTTCGTCATCCCTTCACGCCTCTCAGTTCCGCGTCTGCCGGCGCCCACAGCGCGCCTCGAGCCGCTGTTCCCGGGCCGTCATGCTCCCAGAGGCAACCGGCGGTCGCAACCTACGAGCTGATCGGTCGGGCACTCCGACCCTACCGGCGACGGTGGCAGAGTGAGCCGCCGAGCTGGCTCACCGCCGCTCTCAGGAACCAAGCAGGGCTGCGGAACCAAGCAGGGCTGCGAGCTGGTCGCCCAGCAGTACGGGATCGTGACCGCGGAACAGATCGGCGCTGACATGCGCACGGACCAGCCGGGTCCCGCCGGGGAGATCCCCGATCGTCAGCGCCTCGGAGTCGGCCAGCACCACGTCGACGGCGATGTCGTGCCGCGCGAGCGCTGCGACGTGTGCCGCCACGTCGTACCCGGCTGTCTCCGGCAGCTGCTCGCGGAGATTGGCCACGTACACACGCTGCGCCGGCGTTGTGGCGATGGCGTCGCGCAGCGCAGGGACACAGCACGCCGCCAGCACGCTCGTGTAGAGCGAGCCCGGTCCGATGACGACCTGATCGGCCGCTAGCAGCGCTTCGACGGCACCGGCCACCGGCTCGGGGTCCGGAGGTATCAACGAGAGATGCGTCACGCCGTGGGCGGCCATGATCCGGACCTGGCCCTCGACTTCACCTGCATCGCCGACTGCCTTTAAGTCCACAGGTCCGACCGTTGCGGGCAGCACCTGGCCCAGGACTCCGAGCAGTCTGCCGGTCTCCGCCACGCCGGCGGCGAAGTCGCCGGTCGAGGCGGCAAGCGCGGCGATCAGGAGGTTGCCGAAGGCGTGCCCAGCCAGCGCTCCGGTGTCGAAACGATGCTCCAACGCGTCGCCGAGTGGCGAACGTGCCGGTCCCGGGAGCAGGGCGCCGAGGCATTTCCGGAGGTCGCCCGGCGCCGGGATCCCGAGCTCCTCCCTGAGGCGGCCGCTCGAACCCCCGTCGTCGGCGACCGAGACGATGGCCGTGATGGCTCCGGCGTAACGCCGTACCGCACGCAGGCTCTGCGACAGGCCGTGCCCGCCGCCGATGGCGACGACGCTCGGGCCTCCGGGGCGCAATGCCAGATCCACGCCGCCGGAAGCCACCCCTCCGCCGGTGAGCCCGTTGCTCAACGCTCGATGTCCCGGTGATGCACGGTGGGGCTGAACCCGAGCTCGCGCATGATCGCGGCGATCTCCTCGGCGAGCACGACGGACCGGTGATGTCCCCCGGTGCAGCCGACCGCGATCGACAGATACGACTTTCCCTCACGCACGTACGCAGGGAGCACGAGTTCGAGCAGGTCCTCCAGGCGCTGGAGCAACGCCTTCGTGTCCTCGTTCGACATCACGTAGTCGCGTACCGCCTCGTCGAGACCCGTGAGGTTGCGGAGCGCCGGCACCCAGTGGGGGTTCGGCAAGAAACGGCAGTCGAACACGAGATCGGCATCCAGCGGCAGCCCGTGCTTGAACCCGAACGACACCACGCTCGTATCCATGCCCCCAACTGACTCGGGCCGGTCGACCGCGTCGATCAGCCGTTCCCGCAGCTCGTGCACATTGAGATCGCCAGTATCGATGATGATGTCGGCTTCCTCACGTAGCACCTTCAGCAGCTCACGCTCTTGTCGGATGGCATCGAGCACGCCCACGTCGGAGTCGACCGGGTGCCGTCGCCGGCTGCCTTCGTACCGGCGGACAAGGATCTCATCGGGGGCTTCGAGGAACAGGACCCGTACCCTTGCACCCGAGGACCGGAGCGAGTCGATCGCCGGTCTGAGCTCGGAGAGACCTTCGTAGCCTCCCCGGCCCGACACCAGGCACAGCCGCTCGTACTCGCTTCCGGGCTGGTTGGCGAGCTCGGCGATGCGCCCGAGCAGTGCCGGCGGCAAGTTGTCGATGACGAACCAGCCTCGATCGTCGAACGTCGCGGCCGCCGTCGAACGACCGGCGCCGGACATCCCGACCAGGAACAGGTATTCCGCCATGGCGATGCCATTGTGCCATCGCTCACCCGCCATCGGAGCGCCTAGGGCTCAGCGTCGCTCGAAGATCATCACGCAGAGGCGGGGCATGGCCCGCTCGAACTCCATGTCGACCGAGCCGGAGAGGAACTCGAAGGGCGGTTCGGGCTCTTCCATCCGTGTCAGGAACAGCCCGGCCTCGGCAAGTGGGTTGATGTAGCGCGACAAGGGGCGATGCGCGAAAGCAATGTTGATCCCCTTGTCCACCTGCTCGACGTTCACGCTCTCGGGCAGGTACGGGCCGATCCTCCAGTACCGCTCGTCCAGGATCGTGTCGTCGACGAGCCCGCTACCCGGGCCCTGCACGATCGGGTGGTTGATCAGCAACAGGAACCTCCCACCGTCGCCCAACACCCTCGCCGCCTCGGCGAGCAGGGCGTCGGGATCGGCGGCGTGCTCGATCACGAGGCAGCACACGACAGCGTCGAACGACCCATCGGCGAACGGGAGCGCCTCCCCGCGGCCCTGGATCCACTGCGCGCCGCCGCCCTCGGCTCGCGCGTTCGCGAGCTGGCCGGCAGACGAGTCGAGACCGATCACCACGCGGTCGCCCCCCTGGAGCATCAGGCGTCGCGCCAGTTGGCCCTCACCTGCACCGAGGTCCAGGATCCGACGGCGTCCGGAGAGATGGCCGACTGCCACCGGCAGGATCTGGTACTCGTACTCCAGATCCGCACCGTGCGTGAACGTGGCACTCCACCACGGAGCGAGCTCGTCCCAGCTCGGCGTCACGCTTCCCCCCGAGTCGTCGCCGGGCGCCTGCACGGCTCCACCCGCGCCCTGCTCCGTGGCAGCGTCCGCTCCGGCCGGACGGGACGGGTCAGACTGCTGCGCCACGGCGCCGGGATGACGAGTGCAGATGGTCGTACACCGTGTCGGCAACAGCATCAGGCAGCCACGCCAAGGCCCGCAGCTGGTCGAGCGAGGCCGCTTGCACAGCTCGCACGCCTCCGAGCTCGTCGGTCAGCCGCTTGCGTCGCGCTGGCCCGAGACCGGGGATCCCGTCGAGGGCGCTCTTCGTCATGCGTTGCTTTCGGAGGTCCCGGTGGAACGAGATGGCGAAGCGGTGAGCCTCGTCCCGGGCTTGCTGCAGCAGGTAGATCGCCTCGCTGTCCCGGGGGATCACTAGCGGCTCGGGGCGCCCGGGGACGAACACCTCCTCCAGCTGTTTGGCCAACGAGGCGACGGCGATCTTGCCGGTGAGACCGAGCTCCTCGAGCACCTTCACACCTACGCCCAGCTGGCCTTTCCCGCCGTCGAGGAGAAGGAGTTGCGGCGGGTAGGCAAAGCGCGAGGCCCGCCGTCTCCGCCGTCCGATCGACTCGAGGTCGTCGGCTTCACGGGCTTCGGTGGCGGCTTCGCCGCCTCGGTCCTGAGCCGCCAGCTCCGCCGGTTCGCCGCCGGCCGGGTCGCCGGCCGCCGAGCCGGGCTCGAGCAGATGCCGGAGCCGGCGTGTCAGCACCTCGTGCATGGCCCCGTAGTCGTCGTTGCCCTGAACCGCGCTCACCTTGAACCGCCGGTAGTCGGAGCGCTTGGGCAGCCCGTCCTCGAGCACGACCATCGAACCGACGTAGTCGGTGCCCTGGAGGTGGCTCATGTCGTAACACTCGATCCGCAACGGCGCTTCGGTCATCTGGAGCGCTGCTTGCAACTGCTCGAGGGCGACCGCCCGGCTCGTCAAATCCGAGGAACGGCGCAGCCGGTGGCGGTGCAGCTGCTCGGCGGCATTCTGGCGAGCAGTGTCGAGGAGCTCGCGCTTGCGACCCCGGATCGGGACTCGCAGCTGAACCTTGCCGCCGCGGAGGCTCCCGAGCCATTCGGCATAGGTGGCTGCGTCCTCGGGCATCTCCGGTACGAGTATCTCCCGGGGCACACCCAGCGGGGTGCCGCCATAGTGCTGCTCCAGCACCCGGCTCAGCAGTTGGGGAGCCGTCAGCGGCTCGACCTTCTCCAGCACGAAGCCGTGGCGGCCGACGACCCTGCCGTTTCGCACATGCAGCACCTGCACGGCGCTCACGAGCTCGTCGTCGGCCAGGGCGACAGCGTCGAGATCCTCCGGTGTGTCGGTCACCATCTGCTGGCGCTCGACGGCGAGGCGCACGGAGTTGAGGCGGTCACGCAACCGTGCTGCCCGCTCGAACTCCAGCTCCGAGGCCGCCGCACGCATCTCGCCCTCGAGACGATTCACGATGGGCTTGGTGTCGCCCTCCAAGAAACCCATCAACTCCCCCACCAACCGCTCGTACTCCTCGTGGTCCACGGCGCCGATGCAGGGGGCGGCGCATCGCTCGATGTGGAACAACAGGCAGGGTCGGCCCAGCAGCTCGTGACGGCGCATCTTGGCGTCCGAGCACGTCCGGATCGGGAACGACCGGAGCAGCAGGTCCAGGGTCTCGCGGATCGCGTAGGCATGGGCGTAAGGTCCGAAGTACCGCGTGTCCTTCCGCCTGGCTCCCCGCATCACGACTGCCTTAGGCCACTCGTCTCCCACCGTGACGGCAAGGTAGGGGTAGCTCTTGTCGTCGACGAGACGCACGTTGAATCGGGGCCGGTGCGTCTTGATGAGGTTGTACTCGAGCATGATCGCCTCGACGTCGCTCGCCACGACGATCCACTCGACCGAGGCAGCCCGCTCGACCATCTGGGCAGTTCGCGGGTGCAAATGCCTCGGATCCTGGAAGTAGCTCGACACGCGGCTGCGCAGCGAGCGCGCCTTGCCCACGTAGATCACGCGACCGTCCGAATCCTTGAACTGGTAGGACCCGGGCGCGTCGGGGATGGATGGCGGCCGTTCGAGCACTACCATTGAAACTACGCCGGCCTGGTACCCCGGCGGACATATCACGCCTCAAGGCCGACACACCCGCGGATGGGCGACCAGGCTGTCCCCGCCGGCCGTGAACGAGGCGTCTCATAGGGGGTTCTTCATGATCCGCCTCCAAAGTCCACTCCCCGACGACTACAGCCTCGCGTCCGACGACGAGCTCTCCCGCCGCGTCCTCGCGGCAAAGCAGTTGCTCGGTGACCGGCTCGTGATCCTCGGGCACCACTACCAGCGGGAAGAGGTGATCCAGTTCGCCGACGCCCGCGGCGACTCGTTCGGGCTCTCCCGGTTCGCCGCCGACCAGCGCGACGCTGAGTTCGTCGTCTTCTGCGGGGTGCACTTCATGGCGGAGTCGGCGGACATCCTCACCGCACCGCACCAGCAGGTGATCCTCCCCGACCTGAACGCCGGCTGCTCGATGGCCGACATGGCCGATGTCGACGGGGTCGAGCAGATCTGGGACGAGCTCAGCCGGGTGACCGACATCGAGCAGGTCGTGCCGGTGACCTACATCAACTCGGCCGCGGCGCTGAAGGCGTTCGTCGGGCGCAACCGAGGCGCAGTCTGCACGTCGTCGAACGCTCGATCGATCCTGCGCTGGGCGCTCGGCCTCCAGGGCGGGGCTGCCGCCGGCTCGGAGTCCCGCCCCGATGGGGGTGCGGGCGACAAGGTGCTCTTCTTCCCCGACCAGCACCTCGGCCGCAATACGGGTTTCGAGCTTGGGTACGGCGCAGCCGACATGCGCGTCGTGAATCCGCGCTTCGCGCTGGGCGGCCTCGAGGACCACGACGTCAAGGACGCCACGCTGCTGCTGTGGAAGGGGCACTGCTCGGTGCATCAGCGTTTTTCGACCGTGCACGTCGAGGCGTTTCGGGCGGCGCATCCCGACGGGATCGTGATCGTCCACCCTGAGTGCTCGCACGAGGTCGTCGAGTTGGCCGACGAAGTCGGCTCGACCGACTACATCATCAAGGCCGTCGCCGCCGCCCCGGCCGGAGCCACCATCGCAGTCGCGACGGAGATCCACCTCGTCGACCGTCTCGCTCGCGAGCACAAGGCCGACCGCACCGTCGTCTCGCTGGACCCGCTCATCTGCCCGTGCTCCACGATGTTCCGCATCGATCTCCCCCATCTCGCTTGGGTACTCGACGGATTACTGGTGGGCGAGGTGCGCAACCGGATCACCGTGGACGAGCGCACCGCGGCCGAGGCGCGCGTCGCTCTCGAGCGCATGCTCGCCATTGCCTGACGGGTCGGCGGACCGGTCCTTTGACGAAGACGTGCGGTCGAGACCCAGGAATGCGATCCTGTTAACCGATGAGTGATCCTCAGCACAATGGTGCCCTCGGGCCGCCCCTCGCCATGATCGCCGGCTGCGTGACGTCCCATACTCGGCTCGTCGTGCACCTGGAGAAGGTCGACGACGTCGTGCTTCGGCGCCCGAGCCGCCTGGAGGGATGGTCCGTCGGCCACGTGCTCACTCATCTGGCCCGCAACGCCGACTCGTTCGTCCGCATGCTCGAAGCAGCCGAGATGGGCGAGAGCGTCCCGCAGTACATGGGAGCCCGGGATCAGCGCGACGGGGACATAGAGTCCGGGGCATCCCGGAGCGCAGCGGCTTGCATCAACGATGTGCGCCGGTCCAACGAACGCCTCGAGAAGGCTTTCGCCACGGCCTCACCGGCGGCGTGGGACGGCTCCGGCGTCTGGATGAACGGGCAGCCCGCACCCTGCCGGCTCCTCCCATTTCGTCGATGGCGCGAGGTGGAGTTTCACCTGGTCGACCTTGGGCTCGGTTACGAGCCGACCGACTGGCCGGAGGATTTCGTCTCGCTGGCGCTGACAGACGCGCTCGCCGATCTGCCGCCACGGATCGCCGATGGCGCCCAGCGGGCGTCACTGCTGGCGTGGCTCGCGGGCCGGCGGGACACGCCCGGCACAGTCGAGTTCGCACCGTTCTGAGCGCCGCCCGCCCTCGATCTCTCGTCCGCGCTGGGCCGCGGCCTCCCCGTCGCGCCGGTCTGCGGTCCAAGGCCCGTCCAGCCGCCACGGGGCCACCCGGCCGCGCCGCCACGGGGCCACGGGGCTACGCCGCCACGGGGCCACGGGGCCACGGGGCTACGGGGAGCTAGACACCCAGGATCGGCGCAAGGAATCGCCCGGTGTAGCTCTCCGGCGTCTTGGCTACTTGCTCCGGAGTGCCCTCCGCAACGATGTACCCCCCGCCATTGCCACCCTCGGGCCCGAGATCGACGATCCAGTCAGCCGACTTGATCACGTCCAGGTTGTGCTCGATGACGCACACGGTGTTGCCGGCATCGACGAGCCGCTGCAAGACGCCCAGCAACTTCCGGACGTCCTCGAAGTGAAGGCCCGTGGTCGGCTCGTCGAGGATGTACAAGGTGCTCCCGGTCGAGCGCTTCGAGAGCTCGGATGCGAGCTTGACGCGCTGCGCCTCGCCGCCCGACAGCGTCGGTGCCGGTTGGCCGAGGCGTATGTAGGACAACCCGACATCGACGAGCGTCTGCATGTGCCGGGCGATGACCGGCTGCGCAGCGAAGGCCTCGAGCGCTTCCTCGCAGGACAGGTCGAGCACCTCGGCGATATTGCGCCCCCGCCAGGTGACCTCGAGCGTGTCCCGGTTGTACCGCGCTCCTTTGCACTCCTCGCACGGGACGTAGACGTCGGGCAGGAAGTGCATCTCGATCTTGATGGTCCCGTCGCCGGAGCACGCCTCGCAACGACCACCCGAGATGTTGAACGAGAAACGCCCCGGCTGGTACCCCCGCAACCGCGACTCGGACGTCTGGCTGAACAGCTTCCGGACGTGGTCGAACACGCCCGTGTAGGTCGCCGGGTTCGACCTCGGCGTGCGCCCGATCGCGGATTGGTCGATGTCGATGACCTTGTCGAGCGCCTCGGCGCCCTCGATCGTCTTGTGGCGACCGGGCACCACGCGTGACCGGTAGATCCGCTGCATCAGGGCCTGGTGCAAGATGTCGTTGACGAGCGTCGACTTGCCCGAGCCGGACACGCCCGTGACCGCGACGAAGCAGCCGAGCGGAAGCTCGACGTCGATGTTCTTCAGGTTGTGCTCACGCGCGCCACGGATCGTCAGCCAGTCGCCCTTCGGCTCGCGCCGCATGGCTGGCAGCGCGATCTCTCGTTGGCCGGACAGGTACTGGCCGGTGATCGATGCGTTGCACTTGAGCAGGTCCTTCAGCGTTCCCGAGCAGATGATCTCCCCACCGTGCTCACCGGCGCCGGGCCCGAGGTCGACGATGTGATCAGCGACGCGGATCGTCTCCTCGTCGTGCTCCACAACGATCACCGTGTTGCCGAGGTCGCGCAGGCGGTTCAGCGTCTCGATGAGCCTGCGGTTGTCACGCTGATGCAGCCCGATCGACGGCTCGTCGAGGACGTACAAGACGCCGACGAGACCGCTGCCGATCTGCGAGGCCAGGCGGATGCGCTGAGCCTCGCCACCGGCCAGCGTGGCCGCCGACCGGTCCAGCGTGAGGTAGTCGAGCCCGACATCGACGAGGAATTGCAAGCGGGCCCTGATCTCCTTCAGCACCCGGGCGGCGATCATCTCCTCGCGGGCGGTCAGCTCGATCGACCCCATCAAGTCGTGCGAGTCGCGGATCGACAGCTCGGCGACCTGGGCGATGTTGTGCCCGCCGACGGTGACGGCGAGCGAGGACGGCTTCAACCGGGTGCCGTTGCACTCAGGACAGGCCACCTCGCGCATGTAACCCTCGACCTGGTCGCGCTGCCAGTCCGACTCCGCCTCGGAATGGCGGCGCTGGAGCCACGAGACAACCCCTTCGTAGGTCGTGTCATAGCTCCGGAGCGTGCCGTAGCGGTTGCGGTACTGGATGTGCACCTTCTTCGTGCCGGCGCCGTACATCAATACCTTGCGCTGGGCCTTGGTCAACTTGGACCACGGCGTGGTCATCTCGAAGCCGAAGGCATCCGCCACAGCTCGCAACACGCGGGAGAAGTACTCCGTGCGGGCACCGGCCCACGGCCCGATCGCACCGAGGGCGAGCGACAGGTCCGGGTTCGGGACGATCAGTTCGGGATCGACCTCGTAGCGCGTCCCGAGCCCGTTGCAAGCTGGGCAAGCGCCATACGGAGAGTTGAACGAGAAGCTACGCGGCGCGAGGTCATCCAGCGAGATGCCGCAGTGAGTGCATGCGAGGTGTTGGGAGAACGTGAGCTGCTCGTCGCCGGCAGAGCCGACCACGAGAATCTCCGCCATCCCTTCGCCGAGCCTGAGCGCCGTCTCGATCGAATCAGTCAGCCGGCGCTCGATCCCGTCCTTGCGGATCAACCGGTCGACGACCACTTCGATGGTGTGCTGCTCGTAGCGGGCGAGCTCCAAAGACGAGCGGTCGGACAGCTCGACGAGGTCGCCGTCGACGCGGGCTCGGGCGTAGCCCTGCTTGGCCAGGTCGTCGAGGAGCGTCGAGTACTCGCCCTTTCGACCACGGACCACCGGCGCGAGGATTGAGAAGCGCGTAGCTTCCGGCAGCTGCATCACGCGGTCGACGATCTGCTGCGGGCTCTGGCGCGTGACGGGCCGGCCGCAGTTCGGGCAGTGCGGTTGGCCGATGCGAGCGAAGAGCAGCCGCAGGTAGTCGTAGATCTCCGTGACGGTCCCGACGGTCGAGCGCGGGTTGCGTGAGGAGGACTTCTGGTCGATCGAGATGGCCGGCGACAAGCCCTCGATGAAATCGACGTCGGGCTTGTCCATCTGCCCGAGAAACTGCCTCGCGTACGACGAGAGCGACTCCACATAGCGGCGCTGGCCCTCTGCGTAGATCGTGTCGAACGCCAGCGATGACTTACCGGATCCGGACAAGCCGGTGAAGACGATCAGCCGGTCCCGGGGGATCTCGATCGAGATGTTCTTCAAGTTGTGCTCGCGGGCGCCCCGGACCACGAGCTGGTCGTGTGCCCCCATCAGCCGACCTCTCGAAGCTCGCGGCGCAGGGACCGGATCTCGTCCCGGAGGCGAGCGGCGTACTCGAACCGGAGGTCCGCCGAGGCAGCTTGCATCTCGGACTCGAGCACGTCGATCAGCCGCTCGAGCTCGTCGGTCGGCAGCGTCGAACCGCCGGAGCCGTCCCCACCGACCGCGCTCCCGCCGTGGCCACCGCCGACTCCGCGGCCCGTGCCGGCACCGAGCGAAGCGGCAATCCGTTCGGTGGCCCGCCGGCCGGCGCGCCGCGACCGATCCGCGTTCGTGCGGTGCCCGGAAGGCAGTGGCGCTCCGTCGTCGAGGGTGCCGGCTGCCGACCGGAACTGGGCCACGAGGTCCGTGACAGCTTTCCGGATCGTCTGCGGGTCGATGCCATGCTCCAGGTTGTACGCCGTCTGCACGATACGCCGCCGCTCGGTCTCGGCGATCGCCCGCCGCATCGAGTCCGTGATCACGTCTGCGTACAACACGACTCGGCCCGAGACGTTCCTGGCGGCACGCCCCATCGTCTGGATCAGCGACGTGGAGGACCGCAGGAAGCCCTCTTTGTCCGCGTCGAGGATCGCCACCAGGCTGACCTCGGGCAGGTCGAGACCTTCCCGCAGCAAGTTGATGCCCACGAGCACGTCGAACTCGCCGAGGCGGAGGTCGCGGACCAGTTCGATGCGTTCGATGGTGTCGACATTCGAGTGCAGGTACCTGACGCGCAGCCCCGTCTCGAGCAGGTAGTCGGCAAGGTCCTCCGCCATCTTCTTCGTCAGCGTCGTGACGAGCACCCGCTCACCGCGGGCGATCGTGACCTCGATCTCGGCGATCAGGTCGTCGATCTGCCCCTTGGTCGGCTTGACGACGACCTCGGGGTCGACGAGCCCGGTCGGGCGGACGATCTGCTCGGCAATTTGTGACGAGATCGACAGCTCATAGGCCGACGGTGTCGCCGACATGAAGATGCACTGGTTGATCCGGGCCTCGAACTCCGAGAAGCGAAGCGGCCGATTGTCCTTGGCAGACGGTAGGCGGAAGCCGTGCTCGACAAGCACTTCCTTGCGCGAGCGATCACCCTCGAACTGGCCGTGCAGCTGCGGCACGGTGACGTGACTCTCATCGACGACGAGCAGCCAGTCATCGGGGAAGTAGTCGAGCAACGTGAACGGCGGGTCACCCGGCCCGCGCCCGTCGAGGTGGCGGCTGTAGTTCTCGACGCCGTTGCAGCTGCCTACCTCTGCCAGCATCTCGAGGTCGTGCTCGGTCCTCATGCGGAGGCGCTGGGCCTCGAGCAGCTTCCCGCCGGCCTCGAGCTCGCGCAGGCGCTCCCCCAGCTCCTCCTCGATCTGGGTGATGGCCCGCCGCGTGCGCTCGTCGCCGGCGACGTAGTGGGTGGCCGGGAAGACTACGAGCTCGTCCAACTCGCCCAGCACTTCCCCCGTCAAGACGTCGAAACGGGTCAATCGCTCGACCTCGTCCCCGAACAGCTCGATCCGGACGGCGTACTCCTCATAGGCCGGATGGACCTCGATCGTGTCCCCGCGCACCCGGAACTTCCCGCGCACAAGGTTCTGGTCGTTGCGCTCGTAGTGCATTTCCACGAGCCGCGTCAGCACGGTCCGCTGGTCGTGAAGCTCGCCCGGGTGCAGAACGAGGATCCGATCTCGGTACTCCTCGGGCGATCCGAGCCCGTAGATGCACGAGACCGAGGCGACGACGATCGTGTCCCGTCGCGTGAGAAGACTGGCGGTCGTCGAATGGCGCAACCGGTCGATCTCGTCGTTGATCGACGAGTCCTTCTCGATGTAGGTGTCCGATGCCGGCATGTAGGCCTCGGGCTGGTAGTAGTCGTAGTAGGAGACGAAGTACTCCACGCGGTTCTCGGGGAAGAAACCCCTCAGCTCTCCCGCCAGCTGCGCCGCCAGGCTCTTGTTCGGAGCCAGCACCAGGGTCGGCCGCTGGACGCGCTCGATCGTCCAGGCGATCGTGGCGCTCTTCCCGCTCCCGGTGATACCGAGCAGCGTCTGGAAACGCTCCCCCCGCTCGATGCCCTCTGACAGCATCGCGATCGCCCGCGGCTGGTCGCCAGCCGGTTCGAACTCGCTCTCGACACGGAACTTGGGCATCCTGCGAATCGTACAGACGGGGTGCGCGTTGGCCTCCAGCCCTGGTCACAGCGCTGCACTAACCTACATCAATCGTCTCTGGACCGTTCGCGGGCCCCGCGCACCGGCTTTCTCAGCCTGCGACGGACTCCTTGAGACCGGACATCCAGGCCCATGCCCGGTCCGTCATGAGGGCGAGCTCGTCGAGGGTCCCTACGTTCAAGATGACGAAATCGGCTTGAGCCACCCGCTCGGGGCGAGATGCCTGAGCCGCCGCTCGACGCTCGGCGTCGGCGCGATCCATGCCGCGACCTGCGACGAGCCGCTCGATGGCGTCGCCGACCGGGCAGTCGATGACCAGCACGCCTGCCACTGGGTATCGGTCCCGGGGGCCACCTTCGACGAGCAGTGGGATGTCGAGGACGACGATCACGTCGGCACTCGCGAGCTCAGCCAGCCGTTCGGCAACCCGCCGGCCGACTGCAGGGTGGACGATGGCGTTGAGGTCAGCGCGTGCCGCCTCGTCGGCGAACACGATCGACGCCAGTTGGGGCCGGTCGAGGTTCCCGTCGTCCAGCAGGATCCCGCTGCCGAACCGCTCGACAACGCGCTCGAGCCCTTCGGTACCCGGCTCCACCACCTCGCGAGCGATCCGGTCGGCGTCGATCAACACCGCCCCGCGCTCAACCAGCAGGGATCCGACCGTCGACTTGCCTGAACCGATCCCGCCGGTCAGCGCGACGGCGATCACGGATCGGCGTGCCCTCTCGGCCACGAAGCGATGCCGAACAGGACCGGCGTGTCCTCACCAGCCTCGTCGGTGACGAAGTAGTCGTCGGCGCTGATCCCGGTCCCGCCCCCGGAGTCAGCGCGGGCGAGTACCCGGTACGAGAGCGGCAACGCTCTCGAGTACACGGCGATCCACCAGCTCCTGGGGACCTTGTGGCGAAGGTCCAGCGGATCGGCGATGCCGAGGACCTTGGCCGCCTTGGCTCTCCGGTTGGCGAAATCCTCTTTAACCCGCTCAGTGGCGTCGAGGGCGCCGACCCAGACGTCGTGAAAGTGTTGGATCAGCAGGCTCCGGAGATGGTCCGGCCTGAACAGCACCAAATGGAAGGGGTTCTCGTAGTCCCAGGGTGCATTCGGTGTGAGGAAGAATGCCGTCCCTCCCGGCTTGAGCACGCGGGCCAGCTCGGCGACGTGACGGGCGGGGGTGTCAAAGTGCTCGACCAGGTGCGACGAGCAGGCGTAGTCGAACGACCCGGTGCGCAGCCCGAGGCGGGCCGCGTCAGTGCATGACGTACGGAGCCCCGCTCGGCCGAACGACGCGAACGCCTCGCTGGCCGCGCCAGGATCGCGGTCGACACCCACGACGGTGCGCCCCGGGCCCATCAACCCAGCCGACTCGAAGCCGAGCCCGCACCCTGCATCGAGCACCAGACCCTGACCAAGGCGGGCGGCGACTTCGCGGTACCCGGCGGCGTGCAAGGCGAGCAGCGAATCCGGCGTCGCACCGGGGACGGGGCGCTCACCGGTCAGACGGGAAGTCGCCCTGGGCGTAACCAATCCCGGGCCGCTCACCGACCTACACTAACCCCCGCCGTGCCCCCCGAGAGCCCCATCGTGCACCCCGAGACCCCCATCGTGCACCCGGCCCGCCAGCGGCTCATGGGCATCTTCGAAGTGGGCATCCTTGCAGCCCTGGCGTATGTGCCGTTGCTGCTGACGAAGCCGGGGATGGTCGCCGCCGACACGAAGCAGTACCTCTACCTCGACCCGGGTCGCCTCATGGCTTCCGCGCTGTCCATGTGGGATCCGTCCACCGCTGCGGGCACGGTGACCCACCAGCAGATCGGGTACCTGCTCCCCCAGGGCCCGTTCTACTGGGTGTTCGCCCAACTCGGCACTCCGGTCTGGGTCGCCCAGCGCCTCTGGATGGGGAGCCTGCTGTTCGTCGCCGGAGCCGGTGCCCGCTACGCCCTGAAGACCCTCAGCCTGGCCGGGCCCGGCCCCGTCGTCGCGGCGGTCGTCTACGAGCTGAGTCCGTACTCGATGCAGTACATCGAGCGGATCTCCGCGATCCTCATGCCGTGGTCCGGGCTGGGCTGGATGCTCGGCTTCGCGGTCCTGGCCGTACGTAAGAGCGGATGGAGGTACCCCGCGCTGTTCGCCCTCGTCGTGGCCCTGGCTGGTGGGACGAATGCGACGTCGCTGATCTATGTGGGAATCGCCCCGCTTCTCTGGGTCATCTACGCGCTGGTGGTGACGAAGGACGCGCCGGCCCGTCGCGTGATCACGAGCACACTCAAGATCGTCGGTCTCTCGCTCGCCGTCTCGCTCTGGTGGATCGCCGGCCTCCGCATGGAGAGCGCCTACGGCATCGACGTCTTGAAGTACACCGAGACGGTGCCGGCGATCGCCGGGACGTCGCTCGCGTCTGAAGTGATGCGCGGTCTCGGGTACTGGTACTTCTACGGCACCGACCGTCTGGGGCCGTGGCTGTCCTCGAGCGTCGAGTACACCCAGCGCAAGCTCCTGCTCGTGACGAGCTTCGCCCTGCCGGTCCTCGGCCTTATCGGCGCGGTCGTTACCCGCTGGAAGGTCCGCGCGTACTTCATCTTCCTCGCGATCGTGGGACTGCTGCTCTCCGTGGGCACTCATCCCTACGGCGATCCGTCGGTCATCGGCCGCGGGTTGAAAGGATTCATGACCGAGACGACGGCGGGTCTGGCGTTAAGGTCGACCGACCGGGCGACACCGCTCGTGGTGCTGGCACTGGCGGCGCTACTCGGCGCCGGGATCGGCGGACTGGCGACGAGCCTTGCCGCCAAACGGCCCGCCCTCCGGTTCGCCGCCGTCGTGCCAGCCGGACTCGCCGTCGCCCTGGCTGTGGTCAACGCGGGGCCCCTCATGACCGGCCTGGCCATCGACCCCAACTTCGAGCGGCCCGAGCACATCCCGTCGTACTTCCTCGCTGCAGCGAAGTACCTCGACTCCAAGGGCAACTCGACCCGGGTCTGGATCGAGCCGGGTGACGACTTCGCCGACTACGACTGGGGCAACACGATCGACCCCGTCTGGCCCGGCATCCTCACGAGGCCGTCGATCCAGCGCCAGCAATTCATCGACGGCTCGAACGCGACAGCGGATCTGCTGTCGGCCTTCGACCTGACCCTCCAGCAGGGCACGTACGAGCCGTCGACCGTCGCGCCGATCGCTCGCCTGTTCAGCGCAGGCGACGTCGTCCTCGAGTCGGACTACAAGTTCTGGCACTACAACACACCGGCCCCGCGACCCACCTTGGCGCTGTTCAACCCGCCGCCAGCCGGCGTGGGCAAGCAGGTCGCGTTCGGCCCTGCTTTGCCGAACGAGGCACCCGGAAGCTCCTCTCTCCTCGACGAGCAGGCGCTCGCCACCGCACCGAACGCCCCTTGGCCACCACCGGTTGCCGTCTTCCCGATCAGCGACGCCCGGGGCATCTACCGTGCCGAACCGTCCTCGGCGCCGCTGGTGCTGGACGGCAGCGGCGCGGGCGTCGTGAGTGCCTCCGCTGTCGGGATGCTCGCCGACAACCCGACGATCTTCTACGCGGGCTCATTGGACGGCAATCCGACGCTGCTGCGTGAGGCGATCCCGCCCGGGGCCCAGCTCGTCCTCACGGATACGAACCGCAAGGTGTTGAGACGTTGGTCGAGCCTCCGGGACAACATAGGAGAGACGCTCCCGGCCACGCCCGGCCCAACGACACCCGACCCAACCTCGGAGCCGCTTCAGCTCTTCGCGACCTCCAGCAATTCGACGGAGACCATCGCCACGTACTCGGACGCCCACTACGTGAGTGCTTCCTCCTACGGCAACCCGGTCGCCTTGACGCCGGAGGACCGGCCCTACATGGCTTTCGACGGGAACCTCCAGACGGCCTGGACCGACTCCGCCTTCTCCGCCGCGGGCGGTGACTGGCTGCAGGTCTCCCTCGACCACCCCGTCACCACCGACCACCTCGATCTCGTCCAGCCCTACTCCGCCCAGCCCAACCGCTGGATCACGAAGGTGACGCTCACCTTCGACGGCAAGCACCAGTACTCCGAGACGCTCGACGACGCGTCCCGCGGACCGGACGGCCAGACCGTCTCGTTCCCGGCACAGAGCTTCAGCACGTTGCGCATCACGGTCGACGCCACGACTTGGAGGGCCAAGACGTTGAACGGGGCGAGCGGCGTGGGTTTTGCGGAGGTGGGGATCCCCGGGGTCAACCTCCAAGAGACGCTGCAGCTACCGTCGGATCTCCTCAGGGCGCTCGGGTCATCTTCGCTCTCGCACCGGATCACGATCATCCTGACGCGAGACCGCGTCTCCGCCATCCCGCCGAGGACCGATCCTGAGCTGTTCATGTCGCGGAGCTTCACGCTGCCGACGGCGCGGGCGTTCTCGATCGGCGGCACGGCGTCAATCTCCGCGCTCATCCCCGACAACAACATCGACTACCTCTTGGGCGGCCCCAACGTGTTCGGCGGCGCTGTCCTCGGTTCGAACGAACGGTTGCCAGGCGACCTCAACGCCCGCGCTGTGTCCGCATTCGACGGCAACCCTGCCACTTTCTGGGGCCCGGGGTTCGATGCCAGGGCCCAGGTCGGTGCCTGGATGCAGGCGAACCTCACCCACCCGATCACGTTCGACCACCTCAACTTGGAGGTGCTCGCCGACAAGGAACACTCCGTGCCGACCGAGATCCGCATCACGACCAACGAGGGCGGCAACGTCCTCGTGCACCTGCCCGCCATCCATGACGTCGACAAACCGGGCGCCGTCGCCAAGATCCCCGTCTCGTTCAAGCCGGTCACGGGAAGCGTGTTGCGCTTCACCGTCGAAGCCGTGCGCCAGGAGACGACCGTGAACTGGTACTCCGAGCAACCCATCGTCCTCCCCTTCGCCATCTCCGAGATCGGAGTGCCAGGGCTGCACTTCACCCCGGAGAACACCTCGGCGCAGATCCCCTCCGTGTGCCGGGGTGACCTCGCCACGGTCGACGGCCAGCCGCTCTGGCTGAAGGTGTCAGGCACCGTCGGGACTGCCGAGAAGCTCGGAGACCTCCAGATCTCCGGCTGCGGGCCCGACGCTCACGGGATCAAGCTCGGACCCGGCCGTCACCAAGTCGTCACCGCCTGGGGCAAGCTCACCGGACTCGACGTCAACCGGCTGCTGTTCGACTCGGCGGCCGGCGGCGCGGCGGAGCCACTGTTGCCGAGCGGCAATGTCCGGCCAGTCCCCGGCACCCTTGCCGACAACGGTGTGCCGGCTCTGGCCGCGCCGGCGGTGCACCTCGACGCCTCGACCTCGACGACCGCCCGGCTGACCGTGACGGGGGCGACGAAGCCGTTCTGGCTCGTGCTCGGCCAGAGCGTGAACGCCGGATGGCAAGCCGACATCGCAGGCGGCGCGGCGCTCGGTCGCTCGACCCTCATCGACGGCTATGCCAACGGCTGGTACGTCGTGCCGCAGCGAAGCTCCTTTGTCGTCGACCTGACCTGGACGCCGCAGGAGGAGGTGGACATCGCCCTCGTCGTCTCGGCGGTGGCGATCTTCGCCTGCTTACTGCTCGCCTTCGTGCCGTGGCGACGTCGCCGCTCTCGCTCCGAAGTTGGTGTCGGTGTGGGAGTCGCTGTCGCTGACGCCGATGTTGGTGTCGGTGTGGGAGTCGCTGACGCCGATGTTGGTGTCGGTGTGGGAGTCGCTGTGGGAGTCGCTGTCGGTGACAACGATGTTGGCGACACCCTGGTCGGTGTCGCCCCTGCCGCCTGGTTCGCAGGTGCGCCGGCGGCGACCTTGGGTGCGCCGTGGCTCGCCTCAGGACGGCCCGCCGGCATATTGGCGACAGTCACGATCGCGATCGTCGCCAGTGGGCTCAGCGCCGTTGCCGTCCCGCCCCGATGGGCTCTGTTGACCGCGGTCGGCGTGGCGGTGGCCACCCTGGTGTGCAGCCGCTTCGGCGGCCTGCGGCTGGTCTTGACAGCCTCCGCCGTAGCCGGGGCAACCGCGGCCGGGATCATCACCATCGTCGGGCAGATGGCGAACCACTACCCGCCAAGCGATGCCTGGCCCCCGCACTTCGAGGCGGCCAGCGTGGTGACGCTCGTCGCGTTCATGGCGTTGGCCGCCGATGCGATGGTCGAGCTCGCCCGCAACCGGTCGGCTCGTCGGTTGGGCATGGTCTCCGAGCCGGCGGTGGACGAGTCGGACGGGGCGCTCAGTGACGCGCTCAGTGACGCGCTCAGTGACGCCGTGCCCGACGACGCCCCACCGAGCTCGTCTAGGTAGCGGAACGGGAATCGGCACTCGTTGCCAGCGCTTCGAGTGTGCCGCGCGCCGTGGCTTCCCACGTCAAGACTCGCGCCCGTTCGAGCGCGTTGAGCGACAGCCTGGTTCGGAGGTCCTCGTCGCCGATCACCCGATCGAGCACCTTCACGAGCTGGTCGTCGTTGTCGAACAGCAGGCCGGTCACATCGTCCTCGACGGCGTCGACGTGGCCGGCGATCCGGGACACGACGGCGGGAGTGCCGCAGGCTGCGGCCTCCGTCACCGTCATCCCCCACCCTTCGCGAACCGATGTCGCAGCGAGCACCCAGGCCCGCTGATACAGCTCGACGAGTTCCAACTCGTTCAGACGCCCAGCAAGCCGAACGACGTTGCCGACGCCTGCCGAGGCGATCGCAGCCTCCAGGGCTGGGCGCTCGTAGCCCTCTCCCACGATGACGATCTCCAGGTGCAGGTGAAGCGCTGCGAGCGGACCGGCGGCTGCGATGAGACGCTCGAACTGCTTCACCGGCACCAGACGGCCGACGGCGACAACCAAGGGATGGTCGGCTTTCACGCTCCCAGCAGTGCCAGCTGGCGGGACGAACCGTTCGGCCACCCCGGGACGGACAACGCTCACGAGGTCGGGGCGCATACCGAGTGACTCGATGATCTCCTGCCGGGAGGAGCTCGAGAGCGTGACGATGTGAGTCCGCCGGTACAGCGGTGGGGCGATGCGTGACTCGATCGAGTTGCCCAACTTGGCCAAGCGACGCGGAAGGACCATCTGCCACATTTCGGCGTGCACGTGGTGAAGGAAGACCACTCGCGGGCCCCGCCACCACAGCGGGCTCGCGAATGGCATCCCGTTCCAGATCTCCACAAGACCGTCGAGCGGACCGACTCGCCCGAAGCGCCCGGCAGAGATCTCGAGGGGCGCTTGCGCGAACACCGCGTAGCGGCCGGCGCTGCGCACCGCTCGGTAGCCATCCCGCTCGATCTCCCGCGGCGCGCCCACGACGGCGCTGGTCCGCAGAATGACGTCGATACCCGCCATGGCCCATCGGCGAGCGATCTCGTGTGCGTGGAGCTCAGAGCCTCCGGCTTCGGGGTCGTCGAGGTCACGCCAGGCGATCATGCCGACTCGCTTCAGCCCGGAATCGGCGGCGAGCGCCCGGAGCGCCTCGAGGTCGTCGTTGACGATCAACTCAGGCTGCCGGCAACTCAGGCTGCCGGCTCACGAACGAGCCAGCAGCACCGGAGCGGACCGCCCCGTCCCGCTGCCAGCGGACCCTGAGTCGCCCGGCGTGGCCTTGCCGACCTGCTCCTCGTGGTACTCCGCCTCCACGTTGACGTTCCAGGTGTCGTACGCCTCGCCGTAGAGGTTCTCGACGGTGAGGAGCGCAGTCAGCATCGAATGGTCCTGGTTGTTGTAGCGATGCATGCCGTTGCGCCCGACGGGATGGACATTCGGGACCTCGGATGTGAGGAACCTCCGGATGACGCCGACCCGCTCTTCGTAGCCGGGATCGTAGACGGGGTACGCCTTCGGCATCCGGACGACGTAACCACGCTCGACATCGGAAGGCTGCGCGAGGCCGATCGCGGTCAGCTCGCGCGTGCCGAGCTCCACGAGATCCTCGTCGGGCATGTTCCAGAGCTCGTCGCCCTCGAACACGAAGTACTCGAGGCCGAGACAGGTCCGGCCGTCCTTCACCATCTCCGGCGACCAGGACCCGAAATTCTGGATGCGGCCGAGCTGCACTTTCTCGTCGTGCACGTAGATCCAGTTGTCCGGAAAGCCACGATGGACCGGCACAACGAGCGCCACGGTCAGGAAATCCCGGTAATGCAGGCCCTTTGCCGCGAGCTGGACCTCGTCGGGGGCGGGGGGATCCAGTGAGAGCACGAGCTCGCTGATCGGCATCGACGAGATGACGTGATCCGCCGCAAGCTCCTCATGGCCGCCACCCGGCGAGCCGACTTCCACCGACACGGCCCGGCCGCCCGTCCGCCGGATCTTGGTCACCCACCGCTGGAAGATGACTGTCGAGCCCTGTGTCTGAACGCGCTCGGCCGTCCGCTCCCACATCATCCCGGGGCCAAGCCGCGGGTACTGGAACTCCTCGATCAGAGACGTGATGTCGCGCTGATTGCGCTTCGGCAGCACGGCGTTCGTGACGGCCTTCCACAGGGAGAGGTTCTTGATACGCTGCGCCGCCCAGTCCGCTTGGATGTCAGTGGCCGGCATGCCCCAGACCTTCTCCGTATAGCTCTTGAAGAACATCCGGTACAGACGCCACCCGAAGCGGGAGGCGACCCAGCCCTCGAACGTGTCGGGATCCTTCGGGCGCCGGATCCTCACCCATACGTAGGAGAAACCGCACTTCATCGACTCGACCAGCCCCAACCCCTTCAACGCGTTACCGAGCTGGATCGGGTAGCTGAAGAACTTGCCCCCGTAGTAGATGCGGCTGAGCCGCGGCCGCAGCAGGAAGTCCTCGGGCCCGAGGATCTCGTGCCAGAACGCCTCGACCTCCGGCACCTTGGTGAAGAAACGATGACCGCCAATGTCGAACCGCCAGCCCTCCCGCTCCACCGTCCTTGCGATGCCGCCGACGACAGTGTCGGCTTCGACCACCCGGCAGGTGGCACCCCGCTTGCCGAGCGCGTACGCGGCCGTCAGGCCCGCGGGCCCGGCGCCGATGATGACGATGTTGTCCGGCTTGGCTGTCTCCGTAGCGGCTGGCGATGCCGCGGCTGCTGGTGCGGGCGAGCGCGCGGACGCGCGCGTGTCGCCGGCAGTTGGAACCATGGCCTCATTCTCGCGCAGACGTGTGACCCGGCCTATCCCGGACCGACGCGACCGGGGACGCAGCGTCGTCAAGGCACGTAGACGCCGAGAAACGCCAGGAGTGAGTAAACGGCGAGCAGCGCGCCTGAGACCGACAACACCGCCCATCTCACCGCCTGGCGCTCAGTCACCGTCGTGATCGCGAGGAGGAACGGGAAGCACCCGAGACCGTACCGCTCGAACGACGTGAGATTCGGGGCCGTCAGCGCCACAACCAGTGTGGCGGTGGCGTAGGCACCGTAGGAAGCCGGCCAGCGGCGCCACAGTAGGACGGCGAGGAGCACGAAGATGACCGCCCAGGGGGCATGCAGGGCCGTGCCGAGGTGCGAACCATGCGCGAGGTCGGACAGGTCATGGCTGATCGTGGTCACCGGGTCCGCCACAGCGCCTCGGTTCGCCGAGGACACCTGCTCACGGAACGGCAGCAGGAAGCTGCCGTCGTGGGCCTTCGACCAGATGAGATACACCGCCGTCCCGACCGGAGCACCGAGCACAGCCGCCACCCGTGTCGTCCAGCCACGCGGCGGCTTGCTGATGCCGCGCCACCGGCGGAGTCCCTCGACGCACGCAGGTACGACCAGCAAGAGGCCCACCGGGCGGCATGCACCGGCGAACACGCCGGCGACCCCTGCCCAGGCGAAGCGTTCGGTCCGCAAGCACAAGAAGGCGGCCAGCGCGGCGACCAGCAGCAGTGACTCCGCATAACCCATCACGAGCACGAATGCCGCGGGGAACAAAGCGAGCAACCAAGGGGCGCGGCGGGCGCTGGAGTCGTTATGGGTTTCCAGGAGGACGAGACGGTGCAAGAGCGCCATCGCCACCAGCGCCGCCGCGTTGGACACGACCAGCAAGGCCAGCCCGGTGCTGACGCCCGGGAGGAGGGCGAGGCCCCGAGCGGTCAGCGGCAGCAGAGGAAAGAACCGCAGTGACTGGCGACCGGCCCCGCCATACCCCACCCGAGCGATGAGCTCGTACCAGTGGGCATCCCAGCCCAAGAGCCCGGCGTGTGCGGCCGCTGACGCCGTCTTCGACCGGATCTGCACGTCGGTTACGAGGAACCGAGCGAGCAGCACCGCCCCGATCACGATCGCCCGGGAGACGGCGTACGGCCACGCGGCGGCGGCGAGTGATTCACCCGCCTCGCGGGGCCACGAGCCGGTGCGGGTCAATTGGGGGCGAAGCGGTCGAGTGTCTCGCCCTCGTAGATCTCAAAGGGCGTGTCGGAGCCCAAGGCTTTCACGACCACGGTCTGGTGGTGATGCGGCCAACGGGCCAATGCGTCGGCGATCTGCTGGCACTTGAACGCGAAGCCCGTGTAACCGGGCGCCCACACGTAGAAAACCGATCCGGTCGAGCCCGCCATGGCTTCCACTTTCGTGACGAACGGTCCCGGCGGGGTGCCGCGGACGACGTTCAGGTAGTTGACCCAGTCCACGATCTCCGGAGGCGTCTGCCGAGGAAACGTGATCTCTTGATACCGACCGTCCAGCACCCGGCTCACGGCCGGGCCGAGTTGGTCGGGACAGTAGGCGACTATGTCGTGGGCCGTGGCTCGAGCTTCGATGGCGACCCCGACCTGACCGGCTTGGGTCCGGGACAAGAACGCGTTCGGGATAGCGGCCAGGAACCCGAGGAAGACGGCGATCGCCAGGAAGCCGTTGCGCGTGCGCGTGTCCGAGATGGCAGTGAGGCCGTAGGCCATGATGACGAGAGCCGGGAACACGATCATCGCCGTGTAGCGGTCGGCGAACGTGCTGCCGGTCAGCCTTCCCGTCAGCACGCCGAGCACGATCGTGGCGAGCACCGAGATGGCCAGCAACCGCACCCCCGGCCTGGAGCGCAGGTCGAGCACGACCCTCCAGCGGTCGAGCGGCAGCCCGCAGATCGCCAGCAGGGTGAGGAAGAAGAAGAGCACGGCGAGGGCCCGGCCGGGATCGGAGTTGCCGCCGGCGAACTGGGTGACGGTGAACACGACGACCGTCAACTCCGCCGGCGCAGCCCACGGTGTCCCGGTGTGGTGAGCCTGGTACAAGAACGTCGGCAGCCATGGCACGAACGACACGCACGCGAGCACGATCCCGGCGAGGGCGTAGCGGCATGGTCGCTGGTATGGGCCTTTCCATGCGCACCAGGTCGTCCCGATCCCGGCCACCGCAGTGGAGTAGAACGCCCAGTAGTGGCTGTACAGCAGGGCCGAGGTGATGACCGCGAGGCCGAGGGCGTTCCACAGGCTCGGGCGCCGCAGGATGTACATGTACGAGAGCACCGTCAGGGTCCCGAGGAAGATGACGGGGCCGTACATCCGGGCTTCGGTGTCGTAGTAGACGACGAACGGCGACGAAGCGACGAGCAGCGTGACCGCCCAGGCCGTCACCCGGCCCTTGCGGTCCCGCTCCCGTCGGTCCTCGGGGGAGATGCTCTCCGTGGCCCACCAGCGGGAGCCCACCCGGTAGCCGGTCAGCCAGGCGATCGGGAGGTTGATCACTCCGATCACCCCGGCTAGCGAGCGCGTACCGAGATTACTCTGACCAAACACCTCCATCCAGAAGTGCAGGAGGTAGTAGTACAGCGGCGGCGCGCCATCGTGGCGGAGCAGTTGTGGGATCTGGTGCAACGGCGCTCTGGCGATGTCGACGGTCAGCGCCTCGTCGAGCCACAGCGCCGACGGTGTCCAGAAGCGCAACCACACCGCCAATACGAGCGAGCCCACCACCGCGACCTTCGCCACGAGGTCCCAGCGGAAGCGCCCAGGCGCGGAACTGTCGGCCGGCGCGCCCGGTACGCGTGGCACGCCAGGGGTCGGCCCGTCGGCCTCTGGAGGCCGGTCGGTTTGGAGTGTCGGATCCACGTCGGAGCGGGCGGCAACCTCGGAGGTCCGCACGAGCGGGTCTTCGAGGTGCATCGGGCGCATGGTAGCGCCGAGCCCAGCCAGATCTTGGGCGACCGCGTGCGCTCATGTCCTGCGCGCCAACGCGCCCATGCGTAATATGACCGTCACAGTTCGATTCAGGGGGGCTTCAGGGGTGTCCAGCAACTACGACCGACGGGAATTTCTCGGCAAGGGACTGAAAGCGGGAGCTGCCTTCACTGTGCTCGGCGGGGCGGGCGCAGCGCTCGACGCCTGCGGGAGTACCAGCGGCGGTCCGACCACCACGCTCAAGAAGGTGAGCAAGGGCCAGGCACTGAAGATCGGCGCCGAGGGGATCCCGCCGAAGAGCGCCAAGCTCGGTGGCTCCATCACGTTTGGCACCGAGGCCGAAGAGGCTGGGATGGACCCGACCTACTCCCACTTCGACTCCACCGGAGTGCTGTACGCCCGCTGCGTCTACGACCCGCTGTGCACTGTGACGCTCGCCGGCGACGTCGTGCCCTATCTCGCCGAGTCGATCACGCCCAACTCGACGTACACGGTCTGGACGATCACGGTCCGGCCGAACATCGTGTTCCACGACGGCACGCCGTGCGACGGCGCCGCGCTGGCGTTCTGCATGAACAAGTTCAAGGAGTCCGCGCTCGTGAACTTCGCCCTCACATACTGGGTGAAGAACGCCGTCAAGCAGGTGGGCCCTCGCACGATCACCATCACGATGAACGCCCCGTGGGTCTCCTTCCCGGCGTGGCTGTGCGGCTACATCGGTGGCCAGGTGGCGTACATCTTCTCCCCGAAGCAGTACAGCAGGGGCGAGAACGTGTTGGCGCTACACCCGGTCGGCACGGGCCCGTTCATGCTCAAGCAGTGGAACGTCGGCAGCTACTTCGAGTGCGTCCGCAACCCCCACTACTGGCGCAAGGACGCCTACGGACGCCAGCTGCCGTACCTGGACTCGTGGACCTACAAGCCTTTGATCGAGGTCCAGGAGCGCTTCGACCAGCTCGAGTCCAATCAGCTCCAGCTCATGCACACCGACGACGACCCGACGATCATCTCGATCGCTCAGAACAAGTCGCTGGAGTCGCTGCGGGACGACGAGCTCTCCGTCGGTGAGCCCGACTGCGGGTTCGGCATGATCCAGGTTCAAGACCCCGTCATGAAAGACATCCGGCTCCGCAAAGCATTGGCGTGCGCCATGAACCAGGCTCAGTACTGCGAGGGCATCGGCAGGGGCGTGGTCCACGCGACCAGCGGCCCGTTCCCGTCCCCGAGCCCTTACTTCAGCGACACCGGGTACCCGGGCTTCAATCTCCCGAAGGCGATATCCCTCGTGAAGTCGTGGTCGGCCGACCACGGCGGGCAGGTCCCGAGCATCACCTACACCACCACGACCTCATCGACGTCACAGACGGCGGCAGCGTACGTGCAGAGCTTGTTTCAAGCGGCCGGCTTCAAGGTGACCGTCTCCCAGGTCCAGCAGTCCGCCTTGATCGACGACGCCCTCGGGGGCAAGTACCAGATCTTCTCCTGGCGGCAGTTCGCCAACATCGACCCGGACTTGAACTACGTGTTCTGGACGAAGGCGGCAGGCGTGGTCAACTTCGCACGGAACTTCGACCCCAAAATCGACAGCGCCATGGACAAAGCGCGCCAGTCGACCAACCCACAGGTGCGCCTGGAGGCCTATCAGGCCGTCGCCGAACGGATGGCTGTGGATCTTCCCTACATCTGGGCCGACCGGGACGTCTGGTGCGTCGCCGCCCAGAAGACCGTGCAGAACTGGAACAACCCCTCGACTCCACTGGAGGGAGGAGCCACGGTCCAGCGGGGACTGACGATGTTGTCCGGCATCATCTTCCCGACCGAGGTCTGGACGACCCCGGTGTGAATGCGCAGATGGTCCGCGCCACGGCTCGGAGCGCGAAGTAGCATTGGCATCTGCGGAAAAGGGGTTCGATGGTCCTGCTGAAACGGTTGCGTCAAGTCATCGAATTCGTGGTGACGTTGTTTCTCGTGACTTTGGTCACGTATTTCCTCACCTCGAAGCTCCCCGGCAACGAAGCAGCCGTGATCTGTGGCGCCTCGTCGCATGCGTGCGTGGTCCACGAGCAGGCAGTGTTGTATCTCACCCACCCGTTCTTCTCCCGTTACTGGCATTGGTTGCACGCGCTGGTCACCGGGAACCTCGGCAACACGGTGTCACCGCCAGTGCCGATCACGACGATGCTCAAGCAGTCCTACGGCGTCACGCTGGAGCTGATCATCTACAGCCAGATCATCGCCATCATCGTGGCGGTGCCACTTGCAATGTGGGGCGCGCTGCACGCCAACGGCCTCTTCGACCGGGTGTCCACGGGAATCTCGTTCGCCACCCTCTCGCTGCCCGTGTTCATCATCGGCCCACTGCTCGTGCTCTTCTTCGAAGTGGAGTCACCCTGGTTCAGGCCTCCGACGATCGTCCCGCCCTTGTGGTCCAGTCCGATCACGAACCTGCACGCGTTCTTCTTGCCCGCTCTCACTCTGGCCCTCGGGTCCATTGCCGTCTACCAGCGCCTCTTGCGGGCCGACATGATCGCCACCCTGGAGGAGGACTTCATCGTGATGGCCCGATCCAAGGGGTTGTCCACGCCTCGGATCCTGTTCCGGCACGCGCTGAGGCCGTCGACGTTCACGCTCATGACCGTGGGTGGCGTCCAGATCGGCACGCTGATCACCGGCGCGGTGATCGCGGAGAACGTCTTCGGCTTGAACGGGCTTGGATCGGAGCTGATTACAGCCGTTGCCAAGAAGGACCTGCCGACGGTTCAGGTGATCACGATCATCGTTGCTTTGGTCTTTATCATCTGTAACCTCGGTATCGACCAGCTCTATTCCGTTATTGATCCGAGGGTGCGCCGTGCCAGAGCTGTCTGATCATGGAGACCGTGGTGCCGATGGAGACCACGGTGTAGGTGAAGAGCATGGCCTGGGTGGAACTGACCGGTTGGCCGGTGGTGTGGCGCTCTTCGCTGCGGAGGACACGTTCGGGTCATCTCCGAGGGACGCTGAGGTGCTTGCCGGGGCGAAGCGGAAGTCGATGTTCAGCAATATGGGCTGGGGTTTCTGGGTGGCGGTCGGGATCTGTATGGCCTGGATCCTCGTTGCCATTTTCGCCAATCTCCTACCCTTGTACTCCCCCGACAAGATCGACTTCAACTGCCTCCTAACGTACGGCAAGTTCACGTCGGCGCACCCGCTGGGATGTGACAACGACGGCCGGGACATCCTCTCGCGCGTGATCTACGGATCCCGCGTCTCCCTCATCATCGGATTCGCCTCGATCGCGATCAGCCAGGTAATCGGCGGCGTCCTGGGAATTCTTGCCGGCTACTTCCGGGGGCTCCTCGACGAGATCCTCGGCATCATCTCCAACACGTTCCTTTCGTTCCCCTATCTCGTGCTCGCCCTCGTGATCGTCACCTTCCTCGGGCGTTCGGAGCTCGACATCATCCTCGTCATCGTCACGCTCGCGTGGCCGCTCCTGTTCCGGGTGGTTCGAGCCGCGACGATCGAGTACACCCAACGCGAGTACGTGCTCGCCGCACAGGCGCTCGGGTCCAAGCCGAGCCGGATACTCCGGACGCTGCTGCTCCCCGACGTCATTCCGGCCTCCATCACTTATGGCCTGGTCGGCGTGGCGCTGGCGATCGTGGCAGAAGGGGCTCTGTCGTTCCTAGGCCAGTCGGTCCCGATACCGACCCCCACCTGGGGCAACATGATCGCTGCCGGGTCCCAGGTCATGCAGCAGGACAAGCCGTTGCTCATCGTGCCGGCGATCGCGATGTTCTCGTTCATCCTTCCGATCAACTACATCGGTGACCGGCTGCGGTCCGTGTTGGACACACGGCAGGGTGTGCTGTGAGCCCCAAGCGCCACGTCCGGGAGATGGACGACCTCGACGACAAGCCACTGCTGCAGGTCGAGAACCTCAAGACCTACTTCCAGACGGGTCACGGGATCGTGAAGTCGGTGGACGGGGTCTCGTTCACGCTCGAACGTGGGCGCACCCTTGGCCTCGTCGGTGAGTCCGGCTCCGGCAAGACCGTGCTCAGCCAGTCGATCATGGGGTTGCTGCCGCCGCGCGGCGTGGTCCGGGAAGGACGCGTACAGTTCGGTGACGTCGAGTTGTCGAGCGCCTCGGTCAACGAGCTTCGCGACCTCTGGGGAGCGCAGATCTCGATGATCTTCCAGGACCCCGCCACGGCGCTCAACCCCGTGGTCCGAATCGGCCGGCAGGTCACGGAATCTCTCCGCTACCACCTGGCGATGTCCAAGGCCGATGCGAAGGCGACCGCGGTGGCGCTCTTGCGGTCCGTCGGGCTGCCTGAGCCGGAGCAACGGTTGCGCTGGTACCCGCACCAGTTCTCCGGCGGTATGCAGCAGCGGATCGTGATCGCCGTGGCCATCGCCTGTGGCCCGAAGCTCCTACTCGCGGACGAGCCGACCACTGGCCTCGACGTGACGGTCTCGGCGCAGATCCTCGACCTGATCAACCGGCTCCAGCAGGAGCGGTATATGTCAGTCATCCTCGTCACCCACGACCTCGGCATCGTGACGGGGCGTGCCGACGACGTCATGGTGATGTACGGCGGCAAGATCGTCGAGAAGGCACCGACGCCTGTGCTCTTCCGAGACATGCGGATGCCCTACACCGAGCGCGCTGCCCGTACGTGCAGCCCAAGTGCGTGGCCGAGGAGCCACCGCTGCGGGATGCCGACACCCCGCAGCACCAATACGCATGCTGGTTTCCTGTGGGTAGCCCCGAAGGAAGGCGAGCGCTCGAAGAGAACCAGGCAAAAGGTGTTCCCGCTGCGACAGGATCGGTGGTCTGACGACATGGCAGGAAGTGGTACCGCACAGCTGAGGGACCCCTCCGAGGCGATCATCCGTGTCGAGAACGTCGTGGTCGAGTTCCCGGCTCCCGGGGGCAAGAAGGTTCACGCGGTCTCCGACGTGAGCTTCGACGTCTACCCGGGTGAGACCCTCGGGATCGTCGGCGAGTCGGGTTGTGGGAAGTCCACGACCGGGCGCGCCATCCTCCACCTTCCCAAGCCGACGAGCGGCAAAGTCTTCTTCGAAGGTGTGGACCTGACGAGCCTTGACGCCGAGCAGTTGCGATCCGTCCGGACGAAGCTCCAGGTGATCTTCCAGGACCCGATCTCGTCGCTGTACCCGAGGCGCACGATCGCCGACCTCATCATCGAACCGCTCGCAATTTGGAATGTCGGCACCCAGGCGGACCGTCTCGAGCGCGCCCGCCTGATGCTCGGCGAGGTCAACATGGACTACGACTCCGTGAGCTGGCGACGTCCGTACGAGTTCTCGATCGGCCAGTGTCAACGCATCTCGATCGCCCGGGCACTGATGCTGAACCCGAAGGTCATCGTGTGCGACGAGCCGGTGTCGGCCCTGGACGTGTCCGTGCAGGCGCAGATCCTCAACCTCCTCGAGGACATGAAGCGTCGCTACGGCCTCACGCTGCTCTTCATATCCCACGACCTCGCCGTCGTGAAGAACGTCAGCGACCGTGTAGTCGTCATGTTCCTCGGGAAGCTCTGTGAAGTGGCCGACGCCGAGACCCTGTACGCGCAGCCATCACACCCGTACACCCGAGCACTGCTGATGGCGAGCGTCATCTCGTCGCGAGCGATGTCTCGTGCCGGTGGGCAGGCGACGCCTGACTTCAGCGGCGAGGAAGAGGCAGCGACGGAGATGCCGTCGTCGATCAGCCCACCGAGCGGCTGCCGGTACCGCACCCGGTGCCCGCGCGCCCAGGCCATCTGCGCCGTGCAGGAGCCGGTCATGCGTGAGCTCAAGCGAGATCACTACGTAGCGTGCCACTTCCCGCTCGGCGCTCCGTCCTCGGCTGAGGCGGCGGACGCGAGCAACTGAGGCTGCGCGGACCCTCGGGGCTCGACGCCAGCTGGCGATTGAGCAGCTGACAACACCGAGTGCGGCGGCGGTGTCGGGGTCGTAGCCTTCCAGCAGCAGGGAGGTGACCGATGCGCTGCCCAGCGTGTGGAGGCGAGACTCCGGACGGCAAACGGTTCTGCAAGCACTGCGGTGGGTCGCTCGCTGCCGCCTGTCCGGCATGCGGAGCGCCGCTCGAGGCGGACAACCGGTTCTGCGTCGACTGCGGGACACCGGTCACAGCTGCGATCGCTTCGGCCCCCTCGCGGGCAGCCGGCGCCGCCCGACCAGTTGAAGGCCCGAGCCCCGTCGCCGAGCGGCGGTTGTGCTCGGTCCTGTTCGTCGACCTCGTGGGGTTCACCCCGCTGGCGGAGAAGCGCGACCCCGAGGAGATCCGAGAGCTGCTCTCGCTCTACTTCGAACGTGCCCAGGCCGTCATCGGCCGCTACGGCGGGACGGTGGAGAAGTTCATCGGAGACGCAATCATGGCGGTGTGGGGAGCACCGGTGGCGAACGAGGACGACGCCGAGCGGGCCGTGCGGGCCGCCCTCGACGTGGTGGCGTCGGTTACCGAGCTCGGAAGCGAATCCGGCCTATCGGATCTGGCGGCCCGGGCGGGCGTGGTCACCGGGGAGGTGGCCACCACCATCGGCAGGGTGGCCGAGGGCATGGTGATCGGCGACACGGTCAACTCCGCCTCGAGGCTGCAGAGCGTCGCTCCGCCGGGGACAGTCCTCGTCGACGAGTCCACCTGGCGAGCCGCTTCGGGGGCGATCGCCTTCGCCGAGGTGGGGGCGCTTTCCTTAAAGGGCAAGGAGGAGCCCGTCCAGGCCTGGCGTGCCCTTCGGGTCGTGGCACAGCGGAAAGGCGTCGGGCGGTCCGAAGGCTTGGAGCCGCCATTTGTCGGGCGGGGCGAGGAGCTCCGGCTCATCAAGGACCTTCTCCATGCCACTGCCGGCGAGCAACGGGCGCATCTTCTCTCGGTGACCGGCGTCCCGGGCATCGGCAAGACCCGCCTCGCCTGGGAGTTCCGCAAGTACGTGGACGGCCTGGCGGAGACCGTCTACTGGCACGAGGGCCGCTCTCCCGCCTACGGGGACGGCATCACGTTCTGGGCGCTCGGCGAGATGGTGCGCATGCGGGCGGGCATCGGCGAGTCCGAGGAGGCCGCCTCGTCTAAGTCCAAGTTCGCCGCCTGCGTGGCCGAGTTCGTCAGCGACGAAGGCGAGCGCCGCTGGGTCGAGGTGCGCCTCGCCCACCTCCTCGGGCTGGCCGAGGCCCCCCCGGGGGACCGCAACGAGCTCTTCTCGGCCTGGAGGACGTTCTTCGAGCGGATCGCTGCCCACGGTCCCACCGTCATGGTCTTCGAGGACCTGCAGTGGGCCGACGCCGGCCTCATCGACTTCGTCGAGTCGATCCTGGAGTGGTCGTCCAACCACCCGATCCTGGTGATCACCCTCGCCCGACCCGAGCTGATGGACCGCCGGCCCGCCTGGGGAGCTGGCCAGCACAACTTCACGTCGATGCACCTCGAGCCGCTTTCCGAGCAGGACATGGGCGAGCTGCTGCACGGTTTCGTCCAAGGCGTGCCCGACGGCGTAGTCGACCAGGTGCGAGAGCAGGCCGAGGGCGTCCCCCTCTATGCCGTCGAGACCGTGCGCATGCTCGTCGACCGGGGCGTCCTCGTCCGCGACGACGGCACCTACCGCCTCGCCGGCGCGATCGGCTCCCTCGACATCCCCGACACCCTGCACGCCCTCATCGCCTCCCGTCTCGACACGCTGTCAACAGAGCAGCGGTCGCTGTTGGAAGATGCCACCATTCTGGGAAGGATCTTCTCGACTGAGTCCGTGGCCGTGGTGCACGGTGGAGATCTCCCGACGTTGGAGGCCCATCTCCGGGACCTCGTCCGCAAGGAGTTCCTCTTCCTCGACACCGACCCCCGCTCGCCCCAGCGGGGCCAGCACGGCTTTGTGCAGGGCCTCATCGCCGAGGTGGCCAACGCCACGCTGTCGCGGCGCGACCGCAGCGCCAAGCACATGGTCGTCGCCCGCCACCTCGAGTCCCTCGGCGACGAGGAGCTCACCGGGATCGTGGCCGCCCACTACGTCGAGGCGCACCGGGCCGCCCCCGAGGGCGAGGCTGAGACCCTCGCCGCAAGTGCCCGGGAGTGGCTCTCGCGATCCGGCCGACGTGCCCTCTCGCTCGGCTCCCCCGAGCAGGCGCTCGACTTCTTCGAGCAGGGCCTGGACATGACTGCCGCCGGCACCGAGCGGGCCGAGCTCCTCGAGGCCGCCGGCGAGGCCGCCGGCCGGGCAACGGCCTACGACAAGGCGTTGCCGTATCTCGAGGAGGCCATCGCCTACTACGACGCAGCGGGCGACACCAACGCCGTCGGCCGTGCCACCGCCGGGTTGGCTCGCGTTCTCCAAGGCCTGACCCGCTTCTCCGACGCCATCGAGCGGTCCGAGCGTGCCTTCGAAGGCGTCGGCGAAGACGGCGACGAGCGCGTGATGGCCGACCTCGCCTGCGAGTTGGCCAGCGCACACAGCCTCGTCGGGTCACCCGAACGTGCGCTGGAATGGTCCGAGACGGCCCTCGTCCTCGCCGAGAAGCTCGACGACATCACGCTATTGGCCCGGGCGATCGGCGCCAAGTCCTACGCGCTGTACAACCTCGGGCGTCACCGGGAAGCCGTCATGCTCGCCCGAGGGTGGCTGGGCCTCACCGACGCAGCCGGTTCCCTGATGGAACAGGCGGAGGCTCGGAGTCATCTGAGCATCTTTGCCGCGGACGAAGACCTCCGCGAGGGGCTCTCCGCCGCCATCGAGTCGGCGGAGCTGGCCAGACGCGCAGGAGACCGACGCCTCGAGAGATGGAAGTTGGCCGACACTGCCGAGATGGCGCTCTTCCTCGGGGAGTGGAGCCGGGCACGGGTCGCCATCACCGAACTTCGACAGAGGGTGTTTCCGTCAGATCAGGAGGGGCAACTCGACTGCGAAGAGGCGATGCTGGCGGCATTCACGGGCGACGTGGCAGAAGCCTCGGCGCGCCTCGAAGAAGCCCGTGAACGCATGGCTGCCAGCGAGTTCCTCGCCGCTCGCACCACGTACTTGAGCGCTCGCTCTCACGTGAGCTTGGCGGCCGGTGACCTCGAAGCGGCCCGGCGGGAGGCGGCCGAGGGCGTGGCCCTCGAGCCCTTGGGGATCAACAGCCCGCATTCCTTGGCGATTCAGGCACGCGCCTGTCTCTGGCTGCGCGACGTCGAGGGTGCGCGAGAGGCGCTGTCGGCGATGGGGGGGTTTCGCGGCCGGTGGATGGCGGCCCAGCGCCTCACCACGGAGGCCGGGCTGGCCGCCCTCGAAGAGCGAGTGGAGGAATCGGCCGAGACCTACCGGAAGGCCATCGAGGCTTGGCGGGCGCTCGACTCCACCCTCGACCTTGCGCTGTGCGAGCTCGACCTCGTCGTGCTGCTCGGCCCCGACCACCCGGACGCCACCGTCGCCAAGGAGTCTCGGGACATCTTCAGCGAGCTCGGAGCCAGGCCCTTCCTGGAGCGGTTGAATCGAGCGGCGGGGCTCGAGCAAGGAGCGAAGTGACTGCTGACGGCACGTCGCCGTCGCCCGCGTTGCGGGCCTCGAGGGAACAGTGTCGGGGAGTCAGGGTGCTGCGAAACTCCAACGAATTCCGGCGAATTACGAACACCTGTTCGTATACATCCGATATACTCGAACTATGGCAACGGCCACCTGCGAGGGCGAGGCGCTGAAGCACCGAATCTTCATCTGCGCCTTGGAGGAGGAGCGACCACCGTCGGTCTCTGAACCCGCACCGGAGGCCGGAGAGCCGGAATGGGACGCCGACGACGGCTCGATGGAGACCCTCGAGCCGTCCGCCGAGCTGGAGGGTCGCACGTCGGATGACGTGGTCTACGCCCTCGACCAGCTGTTCGCGCTGGTCGCCGCCGCGGAGCGACGGATCGTCGACGAGGTGCGCTACTTGGACACTCGCGAGCTGTATCGCGAGGACGGTGCGCGGACCATGTCGGACTGGCTTGTCGAGCGGTACCGCATGAGCCGGGAGCACGCCGCCGGCTTGGTCTTGCTGGCATCGCGGCTGCCGGCGCTCCCCCATCTCGATGCCGCCTACGAGGCGGGAGATCTCTGCATCGACCAGCTGAAGCCGCTGGTGAGGGTTGCCGATGAGGAGACGGATGGGTTTCTGGCGGAGGAGGCGCCGGGCTGGTCGGAGGAGCAGTGCCGGACGGTCGCTCGGCGGCTGCGCACGATCACTCGCCGGGAGGCACATCAGTCGCAGCAGGCTCGGTCGCTCCGCATGTTCTGGGAGGACGAGTGGCTCAACCTCTTCGGCCGCCTCTATGGCGATGCCGGCGCCGTGGTCGAGGAGGCACTGCGGCGCTTTGCACAGCAGTCGCCCAAGGCCCCGGAGACCGGGCGGTTCGAGCCACTCGACGCACGCCTTGCCGATGCGCTCGTGCAGGTGGCGTCGCAGGCGCTGAACGCCGAGGCGGAAGGCGAGGCCGACGTGGCCACCGTCGTCTGCCATGTCGATTCGCTCACGCTCGCCGGCGTCGACGGTCACGCCGAGCTCGATGGCACTCACCAGATCGCTGCTGAGGCCGCGCGCAGGTTGATGTGCGATTGCCGATTCCAGATGGTCAAGGAGAACGAGCGGGGCGAGGTCATCGGCCTCGGTCGCCTCAGCCGGGTGGTTCCCTGGTGGCTCCGGAGGGCTCTCAGCCTCCGGGACGGAGGCTGCCGCTGGCCCGGTTGCCCGAGGACGGGCTGGGTCGACCGACATCACATCGAGCACTGGACCGACGGCGGTCCAACGGATCCCAGCAATCTCCTACAGCTGTGCCGGCGCCATCACGGCGTCGTGCACGAAGGCGGATGGGCGATCGAGGGCGACCCGGCAGGAGAGATCCGGTTCGTCGGGCCGGCGGGCCGAGTGCTGGCGTCTCGGCCGGCGCCATTGCGACCAGATCTCATGGTCCGGTTCGGGCTCCTGCGGGAGTGGGACGACGGGCCGCCGGACGACGGGCCGCCCGGCACAGGATGAGTCTCGTCGGTCCGCTGGCAGGAGCGTTGTCGTCGGCGGTGACGCGCGGCCGCGCGCGGCCGGCTGGTTACTCGGCCGGCTGGGGCTCGTCGGCTGCCGGCTCGTCGGCTGCCGGCTCGCTCGCCTCGGCGGCGACCTCCGCGACCTCCGCTACCTGGGCCTGTGGCTCGGCAACGAGGGCAGTCTCGGCCTCAGCTGGCACAGCCTCAACTGGCGCAGCAGCCTCAGCTGGCGCAGCAGCCTCAACTGGCGCAGCAGCCTCAACTGGCGCAGCCTCAGCTGGCGCAGCAGCCTCAGCTGGCGCAGCCTCGGTCGCTGTTCCGGCCGCAGCTGCGGCCTCGGCGGCTGCGGCTGCTTCGGCCGCCACAGTCTGCGACAGGGTGAACTCCGCCCACGCCGCCTGACTCTCGTTCTCGGGCGTGAACTCCGTTGTGTAGTCGTAGCTGCCGATGTAGTTGCCCTGCTCGTCGTAGGCGTGCTCGCCGAAGGCTTCCTGGTACTCCTCGGCAACGATGCCACCCTCGGCCGCCTGCTTGATGGACAAGCTGATCCGGCGGCGCTGGAGGTCGATGTCGATGATCTTGACCCACAGCTCCTCGCCTGGCGTGACGACCTGCTCAGGGAGGTCGACGTGGTGCGCCGCCATCTCCGAGATGTGCACGAGACCCTCGATGCCATCGCCGACCTGCACGAACGCACCAAACGGCACCAGCTTGGTGATCCTGCCGTAGACCAGCTCGCCCACGCGGTGGTTCGTGGCGAACTCCTGCCACGGGTCGACCTGCGTGGCCTTGAGCGAAAGGCTGATCCGCTCCTTGTCGAGGTCGACGTCGAGCACCTGCACGGTGACCTCGTCACCGACCTGCACGACCGACGACGGGTGGTCGACGTGCTTCCAGGACAGCTCGGAGACGTGCACGAGCCCGTCCATGCCGCCGAGGTCGACGAACGCACCGAAGTTCACGACCGAGGAGACAGTGCCCTTGCGGACCTCGCCTGGCTTCAAGTTGACGAGGAACTCGCCACGCTGCTCGCGCTGGGTCTCCTCGAGCCACGCACGGCGGGACAGCACGACGTTGTTGCGGTTCTTGTCGAGCTCGATGATCTTGGCCTCGAGGACCCTGCCGATGTACGGCAGGAGGTCGCGGACACGGCGTAGCTCGACCAGCGAAGCCGGCAAAAAGCCACGCAACCCGATGTCCAGGATCAACCCGCCCTTCACGACTTCGATGACCGGCCCCTTGACGACCCCGCTCGACTCCTTGATCCGCTCGATGTCACCCCAGGCGCGCTCGTACTGGGCACGCTTCTTCGAGAGGATGAGCCGGCCTTCCTTGTCCTCCTTCTGGAGCACCAGCGCTTCGATCTCATCGCCGACCGACACGATCTCGTGCGGGTCGAGGTCATGGCGGATGGAGAGCTCCCGAGCTGGGATCACACCTTCGGACTTGAAGCCGATATCGAGCAACACCTCGTCGCGATCGACCTTCACGATCGTGCCCTTCACGATGTCGCCGTCCTCGAACTCGACGATCGTTCCGTCGATCGCCTCTTCGAAAGACATGCCACCGAGGTCGTCCTCGGTGATCTGAGCAGGGATGTAGGTCCCCATCGAGTCGAACGTCCCAAAACGTGACTGGCCCTCGGGACTCGAACTGAGTGTGGAACTCGTAACAGACATCAGGTGTAATCGCTCTCTTCGGACAACTCTCAGGGCTGAACGGCAGACAGCGACACGCCGCCAGCTACTCGAATGGGATGTGATCGCAGCCGACCGGGCAGTAGTCGAGCGCCAGGGCACGCTCCGACCGATCAGACGGCAATCAACGATCGTATACCAGCCCAGGTCGGGGCCGTGAGCGGGCGTCCGGCTGGGCCGAACAGTCCCCGGCTCAAGCTCCGACGGGGTCGAGGTCGAAGTCCAGCTCCTCCCCCTCCTCCGCGCCTGCGGCCCCAGCCACGTCCTTGGCGTCAGCCCAGCTCCGGCCGTGAGCTACGTGAACGGCCAGCGGCACAGCGAGCTCGCAGGCCGACTTCATGACCGACTCCGTCAGGTCCCGGACTTCCTCGGCTTCGCTCAGCACGCTCTCGACCAGGATCTCGTCGTGGACCTGGAGCACCACACGGCTGACGAGGCCACGCCGGTCAAGCTCGTCGTCGAGGCGTACGAGTGCCACCTTGAAGATGTCGGCGGCGAGGCCCTGGATGCCGGCGTTCATCGCCTGCCGCTCGGCGGCCTGGCGAACCCGGAAGTTCGGCGAGTCGAGCTCGGGAAGGTAGCGGCGCCGCCCGAACAGCGTTTCGGTGTACCCGCGAAGGCGGGCCTCGCCGACGGTCCGCGTCATGTAAGCCTTCACGTTCGGGAACGCCGCGAAGTACTGGTCGAGGATCGCCGCCGCCTCCTCCACCGGGACTGACAGCCGTTGCGAGAGCCCGTAGGCCTCCATCCCGTACGCCAGCCCATAGGAGATCATCTTCGCCTTCGACCGCATGGCCGTCGTGACCTCGGAAGTCTCCACCCCGAACACCCGTGAGGCCGTGGCCGCGTGAATGTCCACACCGGTCCGGAACGCCTCGATCAGCCCCGGATCCTCTGCCAGGTGGGCGATCACACGGAGCTCGATCTGGTCGTAGTCGGCGACCAGAAGCTCAGACCCCTCGGCCGGCACGAAGGCCTCGCGGAAGCGGCGTCCGAGCGCGCTCCGCACCGGGATGTTGTGCAGATTCGGCTGGTCGGAGGACAACCGCCCCGTGCGGGCGACGGTCTGGTTGAAGCTGGCATGGATACGCCCGTCCGGGGCGACCTCGGAGAGGAGGCCGATGCCGTAGGTGGAGCGGAGTTTCTCGACCTCGCGGTAGGCCAGGAGCGTGTCGATGATGTCGTGCCGGCCCCGCAGCTTCTCGAGGCTCTGCGCGTCGGTCGAGTACCCCGTCTTCGTCTTCTTCTGGGGAACGAGACCCAGCTTGTCGAACAGGATGTGGCGGAGTTGCGCCGTGGAGTTGACGTTGAAGTCCTCCCCCGCCAGGCGCTGCACCTCTGCCTCGAGCGTCGTGACCTGCTCGGTCATCTCCCGGTTGATCGCTTCGAGCCGCTCGACGTCGACGGCGATCCCGGCGAGCTCCATCTTGGCCAGCACTCGGACGAGCGGTTGCTCGACCTCCCGGT
>JBEKLQ010000020.1:0-46191 GCA_050010115.1 Acidimicrobiales bacterium
ACGCCCGTGCCCGCCGGCTCGATGTTCTCCGGAGCGCCCGGGCCCCAGGCGGTCAGCCAGGGCGTGTTGGAGATCTGGATTGCGGAGGTTCCCGGGATCGGCGCCTCACCGAAGCACGACCACCCCTTGCCGTTCTGGTCTGCCTTCTCCGCAGCATTGGCCAGGTTGGGCGGCACGAGGAAGAGGATCGAGTGGTGCACCTCGTCGCTCTCCGGGATGAACTGGCTGCCGACGATGAACGCGCTCGTCTTCAGGTGCGGGTTGATCAGCGTGCAGTGGTAGTCGTCGTATGTGCCGGGGGCGGCGTGCGGCTTGTACGGCTTCGACCCTTCCAGCGTGAGTGTCGTGACATGGCGGCCGTCAATTGTAAGAGCCGCCGTCGTGTGCGAGGACGTCCCGGGCGAATGGCTGTGCGCAGCCACCGGCACCGCCGCTGAAGACAGGCCGTAGGTCGCCCCAGCGATCCCCACGATGGCCATGGTCCCTGCGGCCAGCAGCCACGTCACCCCCCGAAACGCCATGCCGTCAAGCTACCCCATCCCCGCTTCGGCCACGGCCGGCGCACCTAGGTCATCCGACTTCGGGTGACGGGCTCGCTGGGCAGGCTCGGGGAGCCCCGGACTGGCCGGCGCAGCCCGGTCACAGCTTTAGGCTCGGCGCCGATGAGCACGACTTTGTACGAGCGCGTCGGTGGCGAGACATGGTTCGTGGCGCTGGTCGAGCGGTTCTATGCCGGGGTCGAGACCGATCCCGTCCTGCGGCCCTTGTACCCGGATGAGTTGGGCGACTCCCGCGCGCACCTGGCGTGGTTTCTCGCCCAGTACTTCGGCGGACCGCAGCGCTATCAGGAGCTCCGTGGCCACCCGTCGCTGCGGCTGCGCCATGCTCCATTCGCCATCGGCGACAAGGAGCACGACGCCTGGTTGCGCCACATGACCTCGGCCGTGCGGTCGGGCGGCCTCGAGGCTGAGGACGAGGCCGACGTGCTGAAGTACTTCGTGGCCGCGGCGGGCATGCTGCGGAACGTCGAAGTGTCCCGGGCAGGCCATCCCAGCATCGACGGCGAGCCGTCGGGTGGCCGCAGGAGGCTGAGGCTCGTCCCGCCCGACTGAGCGGCCGCCGCACCTGGCTTAAGAATTGCACCTTCGGCCGAGAGAAAACGTCTCAGATCCGCCCCGGAATGCCGGGACCGCCCCGGAATGCCGGGACCGCCCGGGAATGCCGGGACCGCCACGGAATGCCGGGACCGCCCGGGACGCCGGCCTGCCAGCTACAGCGCAGCCAACACCGAGTCGGCTGAGCTGACGCTGAGGCCGCCTCCGGGCTCCACGAACAGCGCAGTGATCACGCCGCCGTCGAGGATCGCCGCGTAGCGCTGCGAGCGAGTCCCTAGGCCGAAGCCGCTCCCGTCGAGCTCGAGGCCCATGGCTCGGGTGAACTCGCCGTTGCCATCGGCGAGCATGAGGACGCTGTCGCCGACCTTTTGATCAGTGCTCCAGGCGCCCATGACGAAAGCGTCGTTGACCGAGATACAAGCGATCGTGTCGACCCCGCGCTCGCGCAGGTCGGCCTCACGGAACACGAAACCCGGCAGGTGATGATCCGAGCACGTCGGCGTGAATGCACCGGGTACTGCGAACAGCACGACCCGGCCGGTGCCGAGCACGTCCGTCGATCGGACCTTCTTCGGGCCCTGGTCGGTCATGGTCATGAGTTCCACGTCCGGTATAGCGTCACCAGCAGCTGCAGTCATGATGTCTCCTCTCGTTTCGTCTCTCCAACGGGCACCCGGAACGTTCGCGCCACGACCGAATGGCTCGAGGACCGAAGCTCTCCGACACCATTCAAGCAGCGACGGGCACCCCGCCCGGCAGCCGCACGTGGACGGCGCCGCGGCCCTCGGGGCCGGACGCTCGTCCACTGCACGACTGGTAGGAGCCGGTCATTCCCGGGCGCCGATGGTCCGGAGCGAGACGGCGTTGTGCCGGCCAATGCGCTCACGCCGCCAAGAAACCCCCGGACTGATGCCTCCACAACCGCCCGTACACACCTGAGTCACCCCGCCCCAGGAGCTCGCGGTGTGAGCCCTCCTCCACGATCTGGCCCTCCTCGAGGACGACGATGCGGTCCAGCCTGGCGATCGTGGCGAGACGATGGGCGACGACGATGGCCGTCGAGCCGTTCATCAGCCGCCACAAGGCATCTTGGACGAGCACCTCCGACTCCGAGTCGAGCGCCGAGGTCGCCTCGTCGAGGATCAGGATCGGCGCCGATTTGGCCATCGCCTGCGCGATCGCCACCCGCTGGCGCTGTCCGCCCGACAGCTTCAGGCCGCGCTCGCCGACGACTGTCTCGTAGCGCTCCGGGAGCCGCGACACGAACTCCTCCACGTGGGCGGCCCGACCGACCTCGCGGACGAGGTCCATGTCAATCGCGGCGCGTCCGCCGGTGCCCTCCAGGCCGTAGCAGATGTTCTCCGCGATGGAGCGGTGCAACATCTGCGGTTCCTGTGGGACATAGGAGATGTGGCGCCGCAGCGAATGCTGCGTGACGCCGGCGATGTCCTGGTTGTCGATGAGGATCCGGCCGCCCTTGACGTCCATGAAGCGCAGCAGCAGCTTGGTCAGCGTGGTCTTCCCGGATCCGGAGGAGCCGACAAGGCCGACGTGCTCCCCGGGAGCGACGTCCAGCTCTAGGTGCTCGAACAGTGGAACTCGCTCGTGGTAGCCGAACATGATGTTCGAGAACTGCACGCCAGCGTCGGCGACCATGAGGTCGGGTGCTCCGGGAGCGTCCTGGACCTCGGGCACCATGGTGGCGATCCCTGCGAACTTCGCGCAGCGACCGAGATCCCGCGAGACGGATCGGATGTGCTCGAACGACTCCTCGAGCAGGCCCACCACCTGGGTCGCGTAGAACAGGATCAGGTAGACGGGCCCTGCGGCGACCGTGTGGTGGAGCGCCAGGACCACGCCGACGAGCACCGCCAGCCAGCTGAAGCCGGCGAGCGACGACTCCATCTGCAGGCGCGTGGTCGCGAAGACCTTGCGCGCCCGGAGGTCGGCCGCCACCGACTCGCCCACGAGCGCGGCCACGTTCGCCCGCTCCAGGTCCTCTGCGGACTGGGTGCGGACCGTGGTGAGGTTGGCGATCGTGTCGCCGAGCACGCCGGTGGCTTTGGTGTGGGCATCCGAGAAGGCTTTTGACGCCGTGATGACACGGCCCATCCTCCGCTTCAGCACCGCGGCGAAGATCGTCACGAGAACCACGACCACGAGCGCCACCGGCCAGGCGACGATCCCCAGCACGACGACCGCCCCGAGCACGGTGATGCCGATGCGCAGGAAACCCCAAGTCGCCACATCGAGCAGGTCGACGAATGCCCACGAGAAGGTCTCGAGCGTCGAGATGACCTCGCTCGCCGGCCGGTCGGTGTGCCAGCGATGGCTGAGCGAGACCAGGTGGTCGTAACCGTTCGTCATTGCTTGGGCGAAGGCGCGCAGCGTCGCCCCCCACTCGATCCATCCGGCCAGGCGCCAGATCAGGGTCGAGAGCCCGAGGATCACGCCGTAGGCGATGAGCAGCGGCTCGAACGTCCTGCCGAGGCTCGCGTGCCGTGGCAGCGCCGCCACTCTCGTGAGCAACGCCGCGAACACGATCGGGCCAGCGACGGCCTGGGCCAGCGAACCGGCGGTGACGAGCGCCCAGCCGAAGATCAGCTTCGGGCGCTCGGGCCCGACCTGGCACCAGCAGAACTTGAGTGTGTCCTTGGTGGATGCGGAGGGAAAAAGCTTGTCGGTACTCACGGGATGCTCCGAGCTTCTTTGGCGGGGCGGAGGTTGGCATGGGCGCCCGGTTCGTCGCCGGCCGGCGGTTGGCGCCGGGGCGGCTCTCGGGCTCGGGCTGAGGGATCAGCCATCGGTGGGAATTGCGACTCGCCGTGGACGGCACTGCCGCCAGGGAGTGGGTTCAGCCCTGGAACGGGCTGGGCTCGGTGAACGAGCAGAGGTCTACGCGGTGCTGGTGGGCGGGCCGGCCTCGGGGCTCAGCGGATAAAGCTGGGGAGGTCCGAGGTCAACCCTGGCTAAGGCCCGGCGTCTTGCCGAACCGGCCAGCGCCAAACGGTCGCATGAGGGCGGTCACTACGGCGACAGCAACCAGACGGTTCCCGCTCCGGCAGTACTTATCGATTGTGCTAGCCATCGGTCACCTCCCGTTGGATCGTGCGACGAGAACATGGACTTTAGCTCATGAAACAGACCCGGAGAGACAAGCCCTATGGTTCCGCTGTGCCATCGACGGTGTTCGAATCATCCAAGCTCGGCCCGGTCACGTTGCGGAACCGGGTCATCAAGGCGGCGACGTTCGAGGGCGTGACGCCCGACGGTTTGGTGAGCGATGCGCTCATCGAGTTCCACCGCCGGGTGGCGGCCGGCGGTGTCGGGATGACCACGGTCGCCTACCTTGCCGTCTCCCCGGACGGGCGCACGGATAAGCGGTGCATCTGGTTGAAGCCCGAGACGGCCGCGGGCTTGCGGCGCCTCACTGACGAGATCCACCGGACTGGAGCGGCGGTCGCCGCCCAGATCGGTCACGCAGGCCCGGTCGCCAACGCGAGGTCGAACGGGGTTCCGGCGCTCGCTCCCTCTGGCGGCTTCAGTCCGCTCGGGACGCGCCTGCGGGCCGCCAGCGAAGGCGACATCGCCAGGATCACCGACGAGTACCGGAGGGGGGCGGAGATGGTGATGGAAGCGGGCTTCGACTCGATCGAGATCCACCTCGGGCACAACTACCTCCTGAGCTCGTTCATGAGCCCGAAGCTGAACCGCCGGACCGACCAGTGGGGAGGGAGCCTCGAGAACCGTGCACGCTTCGCCCGCCAGGTCGCCCGGGTGGTCCGGGATGCGGTCGGGGACGCAATGGCGGTCACGGCCAAGCTGAACATGGCCGACGGCGTGCCTGGCGGGCTGTGGCTGGACGAGAGCATCGAGATCGGCCGCATGCTCGAATCCGACGGTGTGCTCGACGCTCTCGAGCTCACCGGCGGTAGCTCACTCGCCAACCCGATGTACCTGTTCCGCGGGGAGGCTCCGTTGCGGGAGTTCGCCGCCACGCTGCCGCCGGCGGTGCGGGCGGGGTTCCGGTTGGTGGGGCATCGGTTCCTGATTGCGTACCCGTTCTCCGAAGCATTCTTCCTTCCCTACGCCCGGCAATTCCGCGATGCCCTGGAGATGCCGCTCATCCTGCTCGGCGGCATCAACCGTCTGGACACGATGGAGAGCGCGGTGGCGGAGGGATTCTCGTTCGTCGCCATGGCCCGGGCATTGCTGCGCGAGCCCGACCTCGTGAACAAGTTGCGAGACGGTCGGGCGAGCGAGTCGCTCTGCGTCCACTGCAACAAGTGCATGCCGACGATCTACCGCGGTACTCACTGCGTCCTCGTGCCGGCGGAGGCGCGCTCGTAGTCAGTTGCGCACCAGCGGTTTGTAACCGATGCGATGCGGTTGGTCGGCGTCGGTGCCGAGCCGGCGGTGGCGGTCGGCCTCGTAGTCGCTGAAGTTGCCCTCCCACCAGCGGACCTCGGACTCGCCTTCGAAGGCCAGCACGTGAGTGGCGATCCGATCGAGAAACCATCGATCGTGGCTGATCACCACCACACAACCCGGGAAGCCCCCGATCGCGTCCTCGAGCGACCGGAGTGTGTCGACGTCGAGGTCGTTCGTCGGCTCGTCGAGCAGCAGTACGTTGCCTCCGCTCTTCAAGACCTTCGCCAGCTGCACCCGGTTGCGCTCACCGCCCGAGAGCTGGCCGACCTTCTTCTGCTGATCGCTTCCCTTGAAGCCGAAGCTCGCCACGTAGGCCCGGGCGTGCAATTCCCGGTTGCCGACGATGATCCGATCGACGCCCCCGGTGATCTCGTCGAAGACGGTCGCGTCCGGCGACAACGCGTCCCGTGACTGGTCGACGTAGGCGAGCACCACCGTCGAGCCGAGCTCCAGCGTTCCGTCATCGGGCTTCTCTTGACCGACGATCATGCGGAACAGCGTCGTCTTGCCGGCGCCGTTCGGGCCGATGATCCCGACGATGCCACCCGGCGGTAGCAGGAACGAGAGCCCGTCGATCAGCAACCGGTCGCCGAAACCTTTGACCAAGTGGTCTACCTCGACCACCCGATCACCGAGGCGCGGCCCCGGAGGAATGGTGATCTCGAGCTTGTCCGCCCGGCGGTCCGCTGCCTCGGCCTCGGCGACGAGATCGTTGTAGGCGTTGATCCGGGCCTTGCCCTTGGACTGGCGGGCCCGGGGGGACATCCGGATCCACTCCAACTCACGTTGCAAGGCCTGCTGGCGGGCGCGGTCGGCTTTGTCCTCGTTGGCGAGCCGGGCTTGTTTTTGCTCCAGCCAGGAGGAGTAGTTGCCCTGCCAGGGGATGCCGGCGCCCCGGTCGAGCTCCAGGATCCAGCCGGCCACGTTGTCGAGGAAGTACCGGTCGTGGGTGACGGCGACGACGGTGCCCCCGTACTCTTGCAGCGTGCGCTCCAGCCAGGCCACCGACTCGGCATCGAGGTGGTTCGTGGGCTCGTCGAGGAGGAGCAGGTCGGGTTGTGACAGCAAGAGCCGGCACAGCGCCACGCGGCGCCGCTCCCCTCCCGAGAGGGTCGTGACGTCGGCATCACTCGGAGGGAGGCGCAACGCGTCCATGGCGATCTCGAGCGTCCGCTCGAGATCCCAAGCGCGGGCCGCGTCGATCTTGTCCTGCAGGTCCGCCTGCTCCGCCAGTAGCGCGTCGAAGTCGGCGTCGGGCTCGCCCATCGCCGCACACACGTCGTTGTAGCGGTCGAGCAGCGCCTTGGTCTCGGCCACGCCCTCGGAGACGTTGCCGAGCACGTCCTTGCCAGGGTCGAGCTGGGGCTCTTGGGACAGGAAGCCGACGGTGAACCCCGGGGTGAGCCGTGCCTCGCCGGTGTAGCCGTCGTCCAGCCCGGCCATGATCCGCAGCAGTGACGACTTCCCCGAGCCGTTCGAGCCGATGACCCCGATCTTGGCGCCCGGGAAGAACGAGAGGTTGATGCCTTTCAGCACCTCGCGGTCGGGCGGGTAGAAGCGACGGAGGTTCCGCATTGTGTAGATGTACTGAGCGGTCATGGTGACCAGTGTGGTGCAGTCTGAGAGGGCTGCCGAGCGTCAGGCCGGAGCAGGACGGGCGGTGACGAACAGCGACCGCCCCGGTGCCACGTCGGCATCCAGCTCGGCGGCGTCGACGGCGTGTCCGATCTGCCAGCCGGCCTGGTTCACCAGCGCGAGATGCTCCCCGCGGGGAAGGATCGTTCGCCAGGGCTCGGTCGTCGAGGTTGGTCGCCGGAGGTTGGCGGTCAAGGTCACCTGCTCGGAGTCCAAGCCGGCTCGATGCGTCGCAAGGCTGGCGGCGAGCGTGCTGTCGGCCTCAGCCCTGGAGCGCAGTGCCGCCAGAAGCCCGATGATCGTCGGTTGGTCGAGGTAGACGAGTACGCCTTCGCAGATGAACAGCGACGAGGAGGCGGCATCGTGCCCGCAACTGGCCAACACGGCGTCGACATCGTCGTGACGGAAGTCGGCGGGCGCCAGCGTCAGTTCTTCATCCCCCGCCTGGAATGCTTCCAGGCGCTGGGCCTTGTCGTGCTGCGTCTCTGGGTGGTCCACCTCGAAGAAGCGGACGCCAGGTGACCGGAAGCGCAGCGCCCGATCGTCGTAGCCGGCGCCGAGGATGACGATTTGGCGCACGCCGCCCGATATCGCATCGAGCAACTGCTGGTCGAAGAACTGAGTGCGGGCAGCCAGGTCCGGACGGGCCCAACCGTCGGGCAGAGGCCGCATGCCCGTGCACAGATGCTGCTGGGCTTCGGGATCGCCGTCGGGCGAGTGCGGTCGAACCAGCCCGCATCGACTGAGCGCGATGACCTGGCTCGTCCTGGATGGGGTCGGAGCAGCAGCTGCGACGTGCTCTCCGACTTCGTCACCCACCGTCGATCGCCTCTGTGTCGTGGGAGCGAGTCGCCTCGATCAGGGCGGCCAGCGTCGCACCCCTTCTGCCTGGCGTAGTCACTCGCCGTCTGGGTGCGCCTCCCACCACTGGCACCACCATTCGGCGCCGACGAGGATGCGCACCTTCGGGTGCCAGCAGTACGAGATGTCCTTGTAGGGCTCGAGGAGGTAGCGGCAGTTCTCGCACTTCTCGTCGCCCGACGGCTTGCCTTTGAGTACGGCGTTGTCAGCCAGGTGGCGCAGTTCGATCGCCAGCTTCTCGTCCATCTCTTTCGGTTCTGGCTCGGGGATCACGTAGTCGGACACGCTCGGAACTTACCTCGCTCGCCGTCGCGGGTCGTGCGCGCCAGCGGCTCGACGGCGAACTCCTGGCCGGCTGGCTGACTGGCCGGCTGGCCGGCTGGCGCCCGCTCTGTGCACATGTCAGCCGCGCCCGTTAGAATTCATCATATGATGAATTGATCGTATTGAACGGAGTGACTGATGTCGGTGCCGGCGATCGTTGTCCAGGACTTGGTCGTGGATCGAGGGGGGCGCAGCGTGCTGCGCGACCTGAGCTGCCAGGTCCCTGCAGGGCAGGTCACGGGCCTCCTCGGGCCGAGCGGGAGCGGGAAGACGACGCTGTTGCGATGCCTGGTCGGCGTCCAGCGCGTGCGGTCGGGCCACGTCACCGTCGCCGGTCTTCCGGCAGGGGATCGGGCGCTTCGAACCCGGGTCGGCTACGTCACCCAGGAGCCGTCGGTGTACGCGGATCTCTCCGTGCGCGACAACCTCCGCTATTTCGCCGTGCTGGCGGGAACCGCCCAGGTGGCACGCAGCGTGGACGAGACGCTTGTGACGGTGGGACTTGCCGACCGGGGAGGCGACCGTGTCGGCCGGCTCTCCGGGGGCGAGCACGCCCGCGTCTCACTCGCCTGCGCTCTGGTCGGAGCACCTGACGTCTTCGTCCTCGACGAGCCGACCGTCGGTCTCGACCCCGTCCTGCGCCGTGACCTCTGGCGTCTCTTCCACGAGCTTGCCGATCACGGCGCCACGGTCCTGGTGAGCAGTCACGTGATGGACGAGGCGGCCCGCTGCGACCGTCTGCTCCTGCTGCGCGAGGGCCGCCTCGTTGCTGACGACACGCCGGCGGCGATCCGCGAGGCCACCGGGACCGCCGATCTCGAGGAGGCGTTCCTGCGTCTCGCCGAGGGCCAGGAGGCGGAGCTATGAGCCCACGGATCACGCTCGCCACGGCGGCACGGGTGCTCAGGCAGCTACGTGGGGACCGCCGCACCGTGGCGCTGCTGATGGTCGTGCCGAGCGCCCTGATGGTGCTGCTGCGGTATGTCCTGGACAGCGACACCCAGACCTTCGACCAGATCGGCTTGCAACTGTTGGGCATCTTCCCGTTCGTGACGATGTTCCTCGTCACGTCGGTGGCGATGCTCCGGGAGCGGACCAGTGGCACCTTGGAGCGCCTGCTCACCACCCGCCTGGCAAAACTGGACCTGCTCGTGGGCTACGCCCTCGCCTTCGGGCTCACCGCTCTCGCACAGGTCGGGATCGCCACGGCCATCACGATGGGTTGGCTCGGGCTGCACATCGTGGGAGGCGTCGGATGGGCAGTGACCCTGGCCGTTGGCAGCGCACTGCTCGGCATGGCGCTCGGGTTGTTCGTCAGCGCGTTCGCGACGACAGAGTTCCAGGCCGTGCAGTTCATGCCGGCCGTGGTGCTCCCGCAGCTCCTGCTGTGCGGCTTGCTCGTCCCCCGCGATCACATGCTGGACGTGCTCCACTGGGCGAGCGACGTGCTGCCGCTCTCCTACGTAGTTGACGGCATGGCACGGGCGCAGACCTCCACGGCGAGTGGCGGCTTGCTCGGTGATCTCGGTGTCGTCGTCGGCTGCATCCTGGCGGCACTCGGCCTCGGCGCTGTCACGTTGCGCCGGCGGACACCCTGATGGCTCGCACGGGTCGGCGTCCCGGGGCCTCCGGGAGTCGGGAGGCGATCCTCGACGCCGCCCGGACGGCGTTCGGGGAGCGGGGCTACAACGATGCGAGCGTTCGCGACATCGCGTGCCGGGCAGGAGTCGACGCAGCGCTGGTCCATCATTTCTACGGAACCAAGGAACAACTCTTCGCCGCAGCGATGAGGTTGCCGGTGGATCCGGCGGCTTCGATACCCGCGTTGCTGGAGGGCGGTGTGGTGGGTCTTGGAGAACGGTTGGTGGGTTTCTTTCTGTCGGCCGCCGAAGCCGGGGGAGAACAGAACGCCTTGCTCGCCTTGTTGCGCAGCGCCGCCAGCCACGAACGCTCCGCCGCCATGGTCCGCGAATTCGTCACCAAAGCCGTGCTGGGGCCGCTGGCGGCATCGCTCGACATGCCGGATCCCGACCTGCGGGCGACCCTCGTCGGCTCCCAACTGATCGGCCTGGCGATGATCCGGTACGTCGTGGGAGTGGAGCCGCTGGCATCGGCCGACCGCGAGAAGATCGTCGCAGCCGTGGCGCCGACCATCCAGCGATACCTCACGGGCGACCTGAGCTGAGCCGTCGCCGCATTCGAGACGGCGCGGAACACCGACGACGACTCCGAGCGGCTGGCGGTGCTCGAGCCGGGTCGTTTCGTTCGACGGCAGCCCAGCACCGGCTCCGTAGCGCTAGCTGACTGCTTGTTGTGTTTGTTGTGTAGACGGCGCCATCCACTCGGGCAGCGTCAGCACGACACGAAACCCACCGCTGCGCGACCGTCCGATCTCGGTAGCACCGCCAGCGCGTTCGGCCGACCGCCGCACGATGTCGAGCCCGAGTCCGGTACCTGAGCCGCGACCTTGCTTCGACGCGGACGGCTCGACTGACAGTGTCGGGGCGTCGTCCTCGACGACGAGGGTCCAGGTCCTCGAGCCGGGTGAACTCTGCCAAAGTCCCACGCGGAAGCTCGTTCCTTCAGGCGTGTGAGCAAAGATGTTTGACAGTAGGGCGTCGATGGCGGCCTCGAGGTCGTCTTTGTCCAGCCCGACCTCGACGCGACGCGAGGGCGTGTCAACCTCGAAACGCCGGCGCTGAGACCTCGCCACAAGGGCCCAGAAGGCCATTCGGTCTCGTACCGCGCCGGCGAGATCCGCGTGACCCGAGGTCCTGGGTGGCTCACGCGTTTCTCGAATCAGGCGATTGACCGCAGCCTCCAACGACTCGAGGTCATTGGCCAGTGGTGTTCTCGTGGTGGGATCGGCGATGGCCTCGATGTCGAGGCGAAGAGCGGTCAGCGGGGTTCTCAGGCGGTGCCCAAGGTCTGCGCCGGCAAGTCGAGCGTTCGTCAAGAGGTCGTCGATCTGGTCGGCGAGCTCGTTGACGGCTTGGCCGACCTCGGCCACTTCGTAGGGCCCGGCGGGGACGATACGGCGTTTCAAGTCTCCGTCGCGTAGCCGGTGCGTGACGTCTTCGAGATCGGAGATCGGGCGCACGATGGTGCGGCCGAGCCAGTCCGCTAGGGCGATCGCGATCAACACGAGCAGAAGCCCACCGCCGAACACCAGCGTCCACTCCTGGGCGACTCCCTTGGTCAAGAGGCCGGGCGGGACGCTGACCATCACGGCTACGGAAGCGCTTGGACCACGGACCGGCTCCCACAATTCGCGTCCGCCTTGGACACTCGCAAGCGTGGCCGTGTGACCGTCGCGCACGATTGCGGGGACTATTGCCGGAGTTCCGGCTGCTCCCACAACCTGTCCGTTGGCGAGGTAGACCGCAGCAGGCGTGGATCTGGCTGCGACATTGGCCTGTCGGGTAAGGCGCAAAATGGCCGCCTGGCTGGTTACGGTGGCGAGCTCGGCCGCGAGCGTACGCGCCTGGAGGTCGGCGCCGTCGACCGCTCTGTCGTAAGCGACGGAGCGCACAAAGAGCGACAACGGGATGCAGAACGCAAGCACCACCGCTCCGGTTACCACCGCCGCCATGAGCGCCATCTTCCGGCGGATCTTCGCTCGTGGCCTTGGCGGCCTGGCGGCGAGCTTCATGGCAGCGTCACTGCCTCGTCTTCGTCTCCACCCGCGTCGGGGTCGACGAGACGCATCCCGACGCCATGCACCGTTCGGATGTAGCGCGGCTCGGTTGCCGATTCGCCCAGCTTGCGTCGCAACCATGAGAGGTGGACGTCCACGGTCTTATCGCTGCCCCCGTACGGTTGGTCCCAGACCTCGTTGAGAAGTTGGCGTTTTGTCACGACTCTGCCGACGCGGGAGGCAAGGAACTGCAAGAGGTCGAACTCCTTCTTGGTGAGACCGAGGTCCCGGCCAGAAAGCGTGGCTTCGCGGGTTGTCGGGTCGATCCGAAGCGCACCCACCATGATGGCGACGGCACCCGAATCCTCCTTTGTCCGGCGCAGTACCGCCCGCAGGCGCGCTTCGAGCTGCCGAGCTGAGAACGGCTTGACGACGTAGTCGTCGGCCCCGGAGTCGAGGGTTCGGATGATCTCCGCCTCATCGTCCCGGGCCGTTACGACCAGCACCGGCACCTGACTCACGGCTCGGAGCATCTTGAGCAGGTCCACGCCGTCGATGTCCGGTAGGCCGAGATCCAACAGGACGACATCAGGGTGTTCGTCGACGATGATCGACAAGCCGCCAAGGCCTGTCGCCGACGTCTTCACGTCGTAGCCTCGTTCGGTCAGCGATCGTGTGAGGCCAGCCCGGATCTCAGCGTTATCCTCGACAACCAGGACTGTTGTCACTGTCGTAACCGTAAGCGTTCTGTTTCGTGGCTGGGACGCGCCGATTGGCCGGGCCACCGCACGATCGAGGGCCCGGCCAATGGCGAGCAGCTTGGTCAGCGAGTCGTCCCCACGAGGGTCGCTGCGACGGTCAGACCGCCGGAGTCGTTGACCTCCGCCTCAAACTTCAGGGTGCGGGTGCCTTGACGGAAGTACACGTCCACCGAGGAGCCCGACGACGAGTCGACGACTGCCTTGTAGCCCTTCGCAGCGCTCACCTTCACGACCTTGATCGTTCCGGAGTTGACCTTGGCGACCATGACCGATCCAGCCGAGCTGGCTCGGTACCACGTGGGCGTCTTCGGGAGGGGGTAGCTCCCAGGCGCCTTCGGACTTGCCACCGAAGCGGCTGGCCGGCTCGATGCGTGCCGCGTGGTCGCCTTTGCCGACACCGCGGCCGGTCGGCTCGATGCGTGCCGCGTGGTCGCCTTTGCCGACACCGCGGCCGGTCGGCTCGATGCGTGCCGCTTAGCCTTCGCTGGCACCGTGCTGCGATGAGACAGCGCCACCGCGGTAGGCCGGCTCGTGGCTGGCCTATGGGTCACGCCGGCAGAGGCCGTGCCTGGCACGGTCAGAGCCAGCGTCGCAGCCAAGGCCGAGGCTGCGAGAAGGGAACTTCCACCTATTTTGATCATCCTTTTCATTTCGATCTCCTTTTGTGTGTAGGGATTGATCGAGTTCAGGATGACGGCTTGGTGGTTAACAGGAACCTAAGTGACCTGCAGGTTTTCCAAAAGCTTCCGTTGGAGCTCGCGTCAATGGATTGCCTGCAAGTACCGCGAGGATGTCGCAAGGCGACACTTTCGCGGTGCGGAACCCCAACCGGATGACCCAGCGCCTCAGCCCACCAGCTCGGCCGCCGCAGCCCGAAACCCCTCCAGCAGCGAGCCCACCTGTTCATCCGTCGTGGCCGGGCAGGTGAGCGCCATGTTGTGGAATGGAGTCAAGAGGACGTCCCGGTTGGTGAGGAACAGGTGGAGGTACTCGTCGATCGCTTCGTCCTCGGCATCGGCCGACTCGGCACCGTTGTGCGGCGCCGGCGAGCAGTAGCGGAACTCCGCCCGCGCCCCAAGTCTCGTGATGCTCCATGGCAGGCCCGTGGCAGCCAGGCACTCGTCGACGCCGGCGACGTAACGCTCCATGAGCCGCGTCATGTGGTCGAAGGCATCCTCCGTCAGCACCTCGGTGAGCGTCGCTCGTACGGCCGCGGTCGAGAGGGCGTTGCCGGCCAGCGTCCCGCCGATACCCCCGACGTCGATGAGGTCGGCATCGGGGTCGGATGCAACCCGTTCGGTCACCTCGGCGGACAGTCCGTAGGCGCCGGCCGGGATCCCGCCCGCGATCGCCTTGCCCAGGGTGAGGAGATCGGGTTCGAGCCCCCATGCTCCTGTGGCGCCGGAAGGACCGGCGGAGAAGGTGTGGGTCTCGTCGAGGAGTAGGAGGGTGCCAGCGTCGCGGGTCAGCTGTCGCAGTCTCTGGTGGAAACCAGGCTCCGGCAGCACGATCCCGATGTTCGTCAGTGCCGGCTCGGCCACGACAACGGCGACATCACCGGCTGCGAGCTCGCGTTCGACGCCAGCGAGGTCGTTGAACTCGACGACCCGAGTCGTGACGGCTGGATCGACGGGCGGCCCGACGTTTCCCTCCCGGGCCCGGACGACGCCGTTCTCGAGCACAGCGAAGGTCTCGTCGACGCTCCCGTGGTAGCACCAGTTGAACACGAGGATCTTCGGGCGTTTGGTGATGTGACGAGCGATACGGATCGCCCAACGGTTGGCGTCCGTGGCGGTGAGCGTGAAGCTCCAGACGGGAAGATCGAAGCGGCGCGCCAGCTCGTCTGCGGCGACGGAGGCGTCCTCGGACGGCAGCATGGCCGTGATCCCGCCGGCCTCGAGTGCACGGTTGCGGAGGGCAGCCAGCGTCGGAGCCGGTGAGTGGCCCGCCATCGCACCGGTGTCCCCCAGGCAGAAGTCGGAGTACGTGATGCCGTCGACGTCGGTCACCGACGCGCCTGCGGCCCGAGCGAGTTGAAGAGGGAACCCCCCGGCCCACTTGGCCATCCAGGTCATCGGGACGCCGCACAACAGGTGTGCTCCTCGTGCGGCTGCCTCACGTGAGGACGGGTGGCGGTCAGCGTAGAGCTGGCGCTCCCGGTCGATGAGCTCGTCGAGACGCGTGCGATCGATCATCTGCCCATTGTCGGCCATACGGCAGGCCCGTGCGGGAAGGTTGAGAGCTCTCGTGCGCGATCGGGGGCGCGGGCGAGCGATCGGACGGTTTCGGTGCGGAGCTCCTCCAGATGGCTGGCAAGGGCGATGAACACCTGGGCTGTCGTGAGGGCGTCGCCGAGCGCGTGATGTGGCCGGTGCGCCGGCAGCCCGAGACCTCCGGCGAGGTCGTCAAGCGAGGGCCGTCTGCCCCGGCCCCCCTGCTCCAGCGCCAGGAGCCGGCCGAGCTGCTGGGTGTCGAGAACCGGCTGGCGGAGGCGTACCCCCTGTCGCCGCAGCACCGGGGAGAGGAACGACTGCTCGACCCAGGCGGCGTGCGCCACGAGTACGCGTCCGGTCATGGCGGCGATGAGCGGCTCGATCGCCTCGTCGAGCGGCGACGCCTCCTCGAGATCGACAGTGCGGATCCCGTGGATGAGCACCGACTCCTCGCCGAGCGGGCGAGTGGGCCGGCACAGCCCGTAGAGGGAGCCGCCGGCGATGACCCGCCCGGAGTCTATTGGGACAGCAGCGAACGAGATGATCTCGTCGCTCCGGGGATCGAGCCCGCTCAGCTCGAGGTCGACGACGCAATAGCGGGCACGGCGCCATGGGGTCGCACCGCTGGCGACGCGTGCGTGGGCGTACTCCGCCGCGAGGGCCGATGCCGGCGATTGACGAAGGAGCGGCGGCCTCACCTGGGCGCCCTATCGCGAGAGGATGAGGTCACTGGTGATGCGCCGTTGCACCGAAGCGACTGCGCGGAAGGCATCCTTCAGGTAGCTCCGGGTCAGAGGGTTCAAGTCACTCGCATCGACGACGTCGTCCGGCTCGGTACCCGCTTCGAGCTGCGCGACCTGGTGATCGAGCCTCAGCTCGCACACGAGCTCGAACGCGTCCTGCAGGGTGAGCGCGTCAGACGGGCTGAGGGTCCCCGCTTCGCCCGCCGCCCGCAACCGCTCCATTGTCGAGGCACACATGACCCCTGCCGCCATGCCGGCCCAGCGGGCGAGGTCGGTGATCGGGATCGCGCCACCTTGCTTCAGATCGAGCCGCCCGCGGCGCTCCCCCGAGAACTCGACGACGAGACCGCGCAAGAAGCCCGTGGGCGGCTTGTGCGAGAGGGCGAACTCCGCCAGCAGGCGCAGCAGCGCCGGATGCTCCGGAGCGAGCCGGAACGCTTCGGCGATGAGCGGACCGGTGTCGGCTCCCCAGACCGAGCGGCTGTCGACGAGCACCGACACAAGTATCAGTGCCTTGTCCTGAGTGGGATCCTCGATGAGCGAGCGAGCGGCCCGCTGCCAGGACGAAAGTGACCGGACGAACAAAGGATCGGACGCGCTGGCCCGGTGGGAGTCGGGGCGGAAGCCGCACTGCACCAAGATGTCGGTCACGGTCGTCGCGAGCGACTCGAGGTATGGGCGGATCGACGCCTCGTCGCCGTCGCCGAACCACACGATGGCGCTGTCGAGGTCGGAGCTCGGGACCGCCTCGCGCCGGGCCTGGCTGCCGAGGGCCAGCCAGGCGAAGCGCCCCGGCGGCTCACCGGCTTCTGCGACGGCGAGGTCGAGTGCCCGGCGAGTGAGGGCGTCGGCGACGACCGAGAAGACCGACATGATGTCGAGCGCCGCGATGCGGGAGCGGGACATGGCGATCACCGCCGGCAGCAGCTTGGATGATGCCTCGACGAGCTCGGTGACCGTGGTCGCGCGGGCGGCCTTGCGTCGCAGGAAGAACGACGACCTGCTCTCGACTTCCACGAGGTCGTGGTCCTCGATGATCCCGATCACGCGGCCGGCGGCGGACATGACGGGGAAGTGCCGGAACCCTCGGTCGAGCATGTCCAGCAGGACCTCGCTGCCCGGCCGATCGCCGGCGACAGTGAACGCCGGCGCGGTCATCGCTGCCGACACGGGCGAGTCGAACGAGAGCCCGCCTGCCACGACTCTGGAGCGAAGGTCGCTGTCGGTAACGATGCCCACCGTGTCCCCGAGGTCGACGACGAGGGCGGTGGCACCGGCCGCCGTCATCTCACGCGCCGCCTCGCGGATCGCCGTGTCAGCCGAGCAGATGACGGGTGCGGACCGGATGGCGGCGCTCACCGGCTCACGCAGCCGGTCCCGCCTTGCATCGGGGCCGCGGGACCGGAGCTGATGCCGGTCTTCGAGCAACAGGCGCGTCACGTAGCGTAGCCCCTCGGGCCGGCCGAGCACGTCCGCCGCCACGTCCGCGGGGATCCGGTAGGTGAGCGTGTCCTCGGCCGCCCGGGCCTCAAAACCCGCCGGGATGCCGGACAACATCGACGCGTGCCCGAACATCTCGCCGGGGCCCATCAGATCGAGCACCTTGCCGTCGTTGACGACCTCGACGGCACCGGCCCTGATCACGCGCAGGGCGTCGACCGGTTGCGCCCCCTGCGAGAAGATCGTCTTGCCTGCGAGATGGAATTCCACTTCCACGGCCTGAGCCAAGTCGTCGACCGTTCCGGGATCGAGCGCGTCGAATGGGGGGTGCGCACGGAGGAAGTCGACGATGTCGGGCACTGCGGCCATTGCACCCAGCAAACCACACTGCGCCGGCTCGAGGGCGATGACCGATCACCAGGTCGTCAGCGTGACGCTCCGGTACGTAGCATCCACACAAGGGCTCGGTTGTGTCGATCATGGAGGTGCTGACGATGCCTGGAGCAGGGCAGGAGCGTCCGCACGTGGCCGCCTTCCTCGGCGGTCTGAGCCCTGTGTTCGGGCCGGCGCTCGTCGAGGCCATCGGCGGCGCGGCGAGCGGTGTGAGCGTGCTGGCCCTGGGCGACACCATGCCTCGCGAGGTCGAGGTGCTGGCGACGATGCCAACACGTCGGGACCAATTGGCCCCGTTGCTGACCGAGCGGGTGCGTTGGGTCCATGTGCTGGGGACCGGGGTCGACGGCTTCCCTTTCGATCTTCTCGGTGATCGCACGCTGACCTGCTCGCGGGGGGCGTCAGCTGTCGCCATTTCCGAGTTCGTGCTCGCCGCGATGCTCGCCTTCGAGAAGCAACTTCCCGCCGTCTGGATCGACTCGCCGCCCGCTTGGTGGGGTGCGGCAGCTCTCGGGGGCCTAGCGGGGCGGTCTGTCGGGCTGATCGGGCTTGGCGCCATCGGCTCGGCCGTGGCCAAGCGGGCGCTGGCGTTCGACATGATCGTCCGGGCGTTCCGCCGGTCGGGGGCTCAAGGCCCAGCCGGAGTGACCGTGATGAGCGATCTGCACGAGATGTTGTCGGATTCCGACCACGTGGTCATCGCCGCACCGGCGACGCCGGCGACCCGCCACCTCGTCGACGCGGCAGCGCTCTCCGCCATGCGCGATGGAGTTCATCTCGTGAACATCGCCCGCGGCAGCATCGTCGACCAGGGGGCTCTCATCGAGTCGCTCGATGCCGGGAAGGTGCGGTTGGCCACCCTTGACGTCGTCGAGCCGGAGCCGCTCCCGGCTGGCCACCTTCTCTACTCGCACCCGAAGGTCCGCCTCAGCCCGCATGTGAGCTGGAGTGGGCCAGGCACGGGACCGACGACGTTCAGGCTGTTTGCCGAGAACCTGCAGCGGTACGCGGCCGGCCAGGCGTTGGGCGACGTCGTCGATGTCGACGAGGGCTACTGAGGCGGCGCGGTGGGTGCGCCGAGGAGCTCAGCCTGACACGAGCCACCCGATGAGCTGCGCGTAGCGCATCAGGTGCTTGTCGCCGACGAACCCGTCGAGGACATGCGCCCGCGCCCGCGCCCCGAGCTGGGCAATTTCGTCCGGACGGGCGAGGAGGGCTGCGAGTGTCTCGCCGTACGCGAAGAGATCGGCCGGGTCCTCGAGAAGGAGACCCGTCCCAGGCACGATCTGCTCCGCGATCCCGCCGACCTGAGAAGCCACAAGTGCCTTCGCCTTCCACATGCCCTCGGCAACGGTCAGCCCGAAACCCTCCTCCAGGCTCTTCTGCACGATGACAGTGGAGTGCCGCTGGATGGCGTTGACCATGGCGGCGTTCTCGTCGATGTCCTCCATCGGCAAAGTCACGAGGCTCACGCGCCGCCGCGTCTCTGCCGGCAACGCCTCCCAGGCCGCCCTGCACTCGGCGAACACCTCGGCTCCCTCCGGGTCGTCGGACACCTCGGACGTGGCGGGGCCGACCAGGGCAAGGTGCGCGTCGACTCGACCCGACACGCACGACGCGAAACCACTCATGACGCCCTGCATGTCCTTCAACCTGTCCCACCGGGACACCTGTGTCACCAACGGAACCTCGGGTTGCAACAGTCCGTCGGACAGGACCGACGCTCGCCGTTGGACGAGCCCGCTGGTGCCGTCGCGCCGGATGAACGCGCCTGGCGGGGGGTCCTCATTCGCCGACAGGACGCCGATCCGCCGAAGCGTGCGAAGGACGTCGGCGGCGCCGAGCTCCTGGTTCTTCGGCGAGAACGGGTCGATGGACGGAGGGATGATCCAGGCTCTGGACTCGTCTATCCATTCGGGAACGTAAGCGCGCAACGAGAAGACGTACGCAGTGCAGGCCTCGAGATGAGGCCGTAGGAATGACCAGGCCTGATCGGTCCACTCGTTGCTGCGGTCACGCCCGACATGGCAGCGCCACACCAAGCTGGCTCCCGCTTCGGCGAGCGGTGCAGCCATCCCTGCCGTCTGCGGATCGTGCAGGAGCACGACATCACCCGGTCGGACATGGCTCGTCACGGTCGCCGCGTTCGCAGCGGTGACGTCGGTGTAGTGAGCTCTCTCGCGCGGCCCGAGATCGCCGCCATCGCCCGGTGCCCCGTGGAGCCGATTGTGGACCCGTTTGGTGATCGCGAAGAATTCGGCGTCCCCGCTGATCACCAGCCAGCGGATGTCGATGTGAGCGTCGAGGATGTAGCCGACGAGCACCTGGAGCATCTCGGCCACACCGCCGCCGGCGGCGGTCGAGCTCAGGTTCCAGACGATCCTGCCCCGCAGCTGCCGGCTCGCCACGGCCGCTGCGTCTTGAAGCTCCGCGTAACGCTCCGGCCCGATCAGCGGTTCGACCCTCGACAGTGAGCAGGTGGGCACGGTGACCTGGTGGACGGCGAGTCGCTCGGGGTGGTGCTCACTGGTGGGCAAGACAGCATCCTTCCAGGTGAGAGCCACCCATCGCCACCCGGAAGGAGGACCTTCGCCTCTACTCGGCGCCAGCTCGGTCTTCGAAAATAGTCTGGTAATTGCAGATCGCGGCCTGCAGCCTTGAGGCCGCGTCAGTTCGTGGGAGGTTTCATGCACTTGAACACCGGAGACACGGCCTGGATGCTGGTCTCGACCGCTCTCGTGTTCTTCATGATGCCGGGTTTGGCACTGTTCTATGGCGGCCTCGTCGGAGCGAAGAACGTGATCGCCACCATGGTCCAATCCTTTGTCGCCATCGGTGTCATCAGCGTCCTATGGGTCGTCGTCGGGTACACGCTGGTCTTCGGCGCCGACCACTGGACCGTCATCGGAGGGCTGGAGCACTTCATGCTGTCCGGCGTCGGCGCTAACCCGAACTCCTACGCGCCGACGATCCCGTCACTGCTGTACATGGCCTTCCAGATGAAGTTCGCCGTCATCACGCCTGCGCTCATCGCCGGCGCGTTCGCCGAGCGCATGCACTTTCGCGCTTACCTCCTGTTCATCGGGCTCTGGTCACTCATCGTGTACTGCCCGTTCGCGCATTGGGTTTGGGGCGGCGGGTTTCTCGGTTCCGGTGGGCTTCACGCCATCGACTTTGCCGGCGGCTCCGTCGTGCACGAACTGGCCGGGGCGGCCGCTCTGGCGACGGTCCTCTACCTCGGGCGGCGGCGGCGGCGGCAGCCGGAGCAGCCGCACAATGTTCCGCTCGTCCTCCTCGGCGCCGGCATCTTGTGGTTCGGGTGGTTCGGCTTCAACGCCGGCAGCGCCGGCAGCGCCGACTCAGTCGCCACGGCTGCTCTCGTCAACACCCAGTTGGGTGCCTCGGCAGCCATGCTCGCCTGGATGACCATCGAATGGATCCGGCGGCGCAAGCCGTCGGGCGTCGGTATCGCGTCCGGGGCGGTCGCCGGGCTGGCCGCCATTACGCCGGCTTCTGGGTACGTGCCCGCCTGGGCGGCGCTCGTGATCGGCGTCGCCGCTGGGCTGCTGTGCTACGAGGCGGTCCAGCTGAAGAGCCACTTCCACTACGACGACGCGCTCGATGTCGTCGGGGTCCACATGGTGGGCGGAGCCATCGGTGTCATCCTCACCGGTGTGTTCGCCAGCCTCGCCATCAATGCAGCTGGCGCGGCAGGAGGCTGGACCCAGCTCGGCCGTCAGACGGTGCTCGCCGTCGCCGGCATGGTGTACCCGTTCGTGATGACCTGGGTCGTCCTGTGGATCACGGACCAGGCCGTCGGATTGCGCGTGACCCCTGAGGAAGAGGCAGCTGGGCTCGACATAGGCGAGCATGGCGAGGTCGGTTACGAGTGGCCGGGTGACATTGTGCACCTTGTCGGAGCAGGGACGGGGCCAGAAGCGAGTGCTGCGGTTCCAGTCTCCCTCGACGACGCTCCAGGCGGACAGCCGCCAACGCCGTAAGTGCCCTCTAGACGACTGTGCCCGGCTGCGGATCCGGCTCAGGCGGGGGTGAACGGACCGCCGTGCCCAGGGATCACCAGCGAAGGCTTGAGGGCCAGTAGCTCCGCACGGGACCGCTCCAACAACTCCTGATCCGTCGCCAGTGGATCGATTTCCGGTCCCTCCGCCGACCACCAAAGATGGGTACAAGCCACCACTCCTGCGTCGGTCCGGACCAGCGTGGTGATGTCCTCGGGTGTGTGGCCGGGGGTCGCCCGAAGCTGCACCGACGGGGACAGCTCGAACCCGTCGGCCGGCCGTTCGATCCAGACGTCGTCCTTGTAGATCGCCCAGTGGTCGTGGTACCGGGCCGCCGGGAAGAGCGCGGCGTTCAGGGTGTGGTCCGGATGGTGGTGACTGAACACGACGTCGGTCACGTCGTGTGGCGCCAGACCGAGGGCGCGCAGTGGGTCGAGGATCGCGCCGCGGTGCGCCACCATCCCCGGGTCGATCACGATGACCGTGTCCGCGTCGCGAACGAGTACCACTGTGCTCCCCACCCGCTCGTCGGCGTAGCCCTCCACCAGAACATCGAGGCTCGCAGTCATATCCCCTCCAGAGTTGTCGGTGCCACGACCGTAGTGAGCTGCTGGGTGTGAATGTCCGAACGGTTTGTGACTACCCGGTCGCGGATCGGAGGTAGGTACGAGCAGGCCGGGTCGTCAGCAAGCGGGTCGCCGGTGTCCGCGTAGGCTCGAGCTCGCGACCCGCCGCACTCGTCGGCATACTCGCAGCGGCCGCAGCGCCCGGGGAACTCGGCTCTGCGGATGGCCTTCAGCACCGGATCGTCGCGATAGATCTCGAGCACTCCCTTGTCGCGCACCGATCCGAGCGGGAGTGGGAGGAAGCCCGCCGGGTAGACCCGACCGTCGTGCCCCACGAACACGATGCCTTTGCCGTCACGGGTTGCCACCGTCGGTGCCAGCACCCGGGACGTCGGCTTCCCCATCTGCTCGCGCAAACGGTCACGCAGCTCGCGGTAGAGCGGTCCGAGCCCGAACTCGACTGCCGGGTCGAGGCTCGCATCGCTTCGCTTCATCCGCCAGTCGCGGACCCTGCGGAAGAAAGGTGCCTCCACCGTCCGCACCACCACCCCGTACTGGGAGGCGTCAACGAGGAAATGACAGACATCCTCATACTCATTGCTCTCGATCTCGGCGATCGCGTTCCCGCGCCCGACACCGATCAGGAAGAAGACCTCCCAGGTCCGCACCCCATGGCGGACGAGCAGCGCGGCGATGTCCGCGAGCTCCCGGACGTTCTGCGCCATGACGGCGGTGTTGATCTGCACCGCGAAACCGTGTTCTTGGAGCAGGCTGATCGCGCGGATCGTGTCGGCGAAGTGGCCGGGGATCTGTCGAACCTGTTCGTGGGTCTCGGCGACGGCTCCGTCCAAGCTGAGGGATGCACTGCGCACCCCGTTGGCGTGCAACATCGAGAGCGTTGCGGCGTTGAGGCTGGAGGACACCGATGGTGAGATGGCAACCGGTACCCTCACGGACTTTGCATACGCAGTCAGCTCGCCGAGGTCGGCACGTTGCAGGCAGTCACCGCCTGTCAGGATCAGGATGGGGACCGGACGGGGGCTGCCGGCGAGCTCGTCGATGATGGCCTTGCCCTCTTCGGTGGTGAGCTCGCCCGGCGCCGGGTCACGCTGCGCGGTCGCCCGGCAGTGGACGCACGCGAGCGGACAGGCCTTGGTCGTCTCCCAGAAGACCAAGCGGGGAGCCCGATCGAAGCTCATAACCCGGCGGCCGTGCGGTGCGTCCAACGAGTGCCGCCCAACTGCTTCGTCCATCATCAGGCTCCGTTTCCAGGGCGGTCGACACGTCGTAGGTCGTCCCGAGGTTTCACTGTGCGCGACACCCAGCGCTGACGATAGGGCAGAACGTCCCCCTGTTGACCCGCAGATCGTTCTGGTGGCGTGCTCGCCGGTCCCTCGATTAGTCGCCTGCCGCGTGTCGTGCTCGCCGGTCCCTCGATTAGTGGCCTGGCCGCGTAGCATGCTCGCCCGTGAGAAGGAGGAGCTGAACGTTATGTCCGACGCGGCCGAGGAAGCCGCGGGTGCGTACGTCAACCCGACCGGCGAGTTCGCCCGCGACCAGAGCTACATCACCACCCGGATCGCCTCCGATGGTCGCGACGGCTATCCGGTCGAGCCGGGTCGGTACCGGCTGGTCGTGAGCCGGGCGTGCCCGTGGGCGAACCGAGCGATCATCGTGCGTCGCCTCCTCGGTCTCGAGGACGTCATCTCGATGGGCATCGCGGGACCGACCCATGACGCCCGCAGCTGGACGTTCGACCTCGACCCGGGCGGACGCGACCCGGTCCTTGGGATCGAACGGCTACAGGATGCCTATTTCGCCCGCTTCCCGGGCTACGACCGGGGCATCACCGTTCCCGCCATCGTCGAGGTCGCCTCCGGACAGGTCGTCACCAACGACTACCCCCAGATCACGCTCGACCTGTCCACGGAGTGGCGCCCATACCACCGCCCCGGCGCCCCCGACCTTTACCCCGAGCACCGCCGCGGCGAGATCAACCGGGTGGCTGATCTCGTGTTCACCGACGTCAACAACGGGGTCTATCGCTGCGGTTTTGCCGGCACCCAGGACGCGTACAACAGGGCTTACCACCGTCTCTTCGACCGGCTCGACTGGCTGTCCGAGCGCCTCCAACACCAGCGCTACCTGGTCGGTGACACCATCACCGAGGCCGACGTGCGTCTGTTCACCACCCTTTCCCGCTTCGATCCCGTCTACCACGGACACTTCAAGTGCAACCGCGCCAAGCTCACCGAGATGCCGGTGTTGTGGTCGTACGCGCGCGACCTGTTCCAGACCCCGGGTATTGGAGACACTGTCGACTTCGATCACATCAAGCGCCACTACTACCAGGTTCACCGCGACATCAACCCGACCGGCATTGTCCCCGCCGGTCCCGACCTCTCCGGCTGGCTCACTTCCCACGGCCGAGAGACTCTGGGTGGCCGCCCGTTCGGCGACGGCACGCCGCCCGGGCCGCCCCGCCCCGAGGAGACCGTCCCGCCCGAGCACACACCACTAGCGCGGTGACAAGCGGGCTGGTCGGTTGCGCGGCGCCGCCGGGACCGGAGAGCCGATGGCCCGCCCTAGCTGATCTGCTCACCGGTGGCGGCCTCAGGTGTCGACCGATGTGCAGAGCCGGGTGCTTGGGCCGGTTCCTGCGCCGGGCCGGGCGGTCGGGGCGGGCGGCGGCGAGGACGGGCAGCGGCGGCCCTGGCGGCCGCTGCCGCCCGCAGCTTCGGTACGACGAGCAGTACGTACGCCGTGGACAGCGCTCCCAGGATCACGATCACGCTGATGGGGCCGACCGAGAAATGGTGAGCGTTCTTGGGGTCGGAGAACCCGGTGGCAACGAACAGCACGCTGAAGAGCACAACCCCAAAAGCTGCGAGCGGCCTGCCGGCGACGAGCCGAAAAGGACGCTCACGGGTCTCGCGGCGCCGCAGCACCACGAGGCAGAGCGAGGCGATGGCGTAGATGCCCGCTTCGATGGTGGCTCCGACGGCCACCAGCAGGAGCCACTGACCCGTGGCGAAGACGATGGCGGCAACGACGGCGGAAGCCACCGCCAACGAGGTCACGGCCAGCCAGGGAACCGCCCGGAGGTTCAGCCGGGCGAACTGGCGTGGGAGGTTGCCCTCTCGGGCAGCGGCGTAGATGAAGCGCGACGCCACAAGAAAACCCCCGTTGAAGGTGTTGAGAGCCGTGAGCACGGTCAGCGCCAGCATCCACAGCTCGCCGACGGTCCCGAGCGCCGCCTGGCCGAGCAGCAGCTGCGGGTAGGCGCTTCCGTGGACGCGGGCAAACGGGACCAGATGGGCCAGGCTCAGCGCGAACAGGCTGGATACGATCCAGATGAGGACCGGTGCGATGAACAGCGCCCGGGTGATCACCGGCGGGGTGCGGGCCTCCTCCGCCGTCGTGGTCACCCACTCGAAAGCGGCGTAGAGGAAGAGGGCGAAAGCGATCGCTTGGATACCCGAGAAGCTGCCCTTGCCGAACAGGTCGAACGGGTGGCGGAAGGCGCCACCAACGTGGAACATTGCGACTATCGACAGCACTGCGGTGCCGGTCAGCACGGTGTAGGTGACGACCGTTTGCACCCAGCCGGCCAGGCGGATCCCGAAGAGGTTCGCGGTCGTCGCCACGCCCAGTAGTACCGCGATCCACAGGTAGGCCAGCACCGGGGGCTCCCCCAGCACGTGACGGACGGCTGCCCCGATGAGGAAGGCGTCGGCGGCGATGACCAGCACCACCGTCGTCATGTAGGTGAAGGTGATCGCCAGGGCCGTACGGTCGCCGACAGCGCGGCCGAGGTAGAGGCGGATCCCGGCGGCTGTCGGGTAGAGGCCGTTCAGCTCGGAGAAGATGCCAGAGACCAGCAGGACGAGCACGCCCCCGATGAAGATGGCCACGGCCGCAGTGGCCCCGGGGGCGTAGGCCAGGATCGAGACCACCCCCAGGTAGTCGATGGCGGCGAAGGCGAGGCCGGCGGAGGTGGCAGTGGCGGTGGCCGTGCCGACCGATCGACGGAGCGCCATCGCGGTGGGGTGCGCCGTGTCGGCGTCGCCCGTCACGTATCGGGCCAGATCACATAGCTGATGGCGTCCAGGCGCATGACGTCCTCCTGAGAGCCCTTCACCATGATCTCTCCGCGCAAGTACTTCTGGACTGGGTTCAAGTCGCCCCAGAACATGTCGCAGAACGTCTCGGAGTCTGTCGTCACCACGATGTCAGGAGTGCCCGCATGCCCCTCAGGGGTCGTGAGGATTTCGCCCCGCTCGACCATCATCGAGAAGGTCTTCCCGGTGTCAGAGCAGATGAAGTGCAGAGTCCTCGACCAGTCCCGCTGCATCTTGCGCAGCCGCTGGTTCTCGTTGCAGCTGACCGTGTAGTCGGCCAGCGCCTCCGCCAGTTCGTCCCAGTCCGCCACGGTCCTCCCTCCTCAGCTCACCCTCGAGCCAGCCGGGCGCACGGGCCGGCGCCGGGCCCGTGCCGGGGTGGACTCCTCAGGGCCGGCGCCTGACACCAGATCCCTGATCGCCCGGTCGAGCGCCTCCAGCAGGAAATCCACCTCAGCCTCCTCGATGACCAGTGAGGGCATGAGGCGCATCACTGCCGGCTGGTTGCCGCTGTAGATGGCGAGGACGCCGTGGTTCGCCAGGTGGTACGACATGCGCGGCCCCATGGAGTCCTCGGCGTACTCGACACCCGCCATGAGCCCGAGGCCTCGCACCTCGGCGATGACTTCGGGGTAAGCCTCGGCGAGGGACCGGAGCCCGGGGAAGAGCCGCTCACCCATAGCCGCAGCGTGTGCGACCAGGTCGGTCTCTTCCATGACTGCAATGACTTCGAGCGCCACGGCGCAGGCGACATCCGACCCACCGAAGGTGGACAGATGGATGAAAGGGTTGGGGATCAGGAACTCCCGCAGATCCTCAGTGAAGACGGTGGCCGAGATCGGCACCAGGGACCCCCCGAGGGACTTCGCGGTGGTCATGATGTCGGGCACCACGCCGAAGTGCTCGCTCGCCCACCAGCGTCCCGTCCGGCCGAGACCGGTCTGGATCTCGTCCAGGATCAGGAGCGCCCCGGTCCGGTCGCAGGCGACCCGCGCTGCCGCCAAGTAGCCCGGCGGCGGCACGACGATGCCGCCCTCGCCCTGCACCGGCTCGAGCAGCACGGCGGCGGTGTGCTCGTCGACTACCGTGACGAGGGCGTCGGAGTCTCCGAAGGGGACTTGGACGAACTCGGGCATGAGCGGCTCGAAGGGTTGGCGGAACGCTGCCCGGCCGGCGGCGGAGAGAGCGAAACCCGTATGGCCGTGGTAGCCGTTGACTGTCGAGACGATCCGAGTTCGGCGGGTGGCCCCTCGGGCCAGTTTGATGGCGAAGTCGACCGCCTCGCCACCGCCGGTGCCGAACATCGTGCAAGAGAGATCTCCCGGGGCAATCTCAGCCAGCTTGGCTGCCAGATCGGCCTTCTCCCTCGAGCAGAGCAGGAAGTTCCCGTGGTCCAGTCGGTCGAGCGCCGCGTGGGCCGCCGCTACGACGCGGGGGTTGCGGCGCCCGACGTTGAACGACCCGGCCGACGTGAAGCAGTCGAGGTACCGGCGGCCGTCGAGGTCCCAGACCCAGGGGCCGGATCGTTGCGCCTCGATGATGTCGAGCCCCGCTGCCCGCAACACCCGGACCTTTTGGGGGTTCAGATAGGTGGCGAACTGTTCGAGGGCGTGCTGTTTGGCGGCGGGGTCTGGGACGAACTGGAGACCGTCGCCCCGGCCCCCCGTCGGGCGGTCGTTGTCCATTGGCCGACCATACATCCGGCTCTCTCGCGCCGCTCAGCCGGCACGGTCGACGGCGCGCGCCAGTGGGTTCGCCCTCCACGTCTACCGCTTCTGCGGGCCGCACCACGAACCCGGCGTCGCGGCCCACGTGGGAACTGGGGCTGCGCTCGGTCCGACGCTGGCCCGGGCACGATAGGAGGTATGCCCGACGGCTGAGCTTGCCGATCATCCCGTACACGTGCCAGACGCGCTCTCCGAGCATGATGTCGAGAGTGCGTCGATCTGACGTTGCGAGTCCGCCAGGACGCGCACGATGTCCCGACCGAAATTCACGTCACAAGCGTGGGCGACTTGTCCCGACCTGGCGTTGTCAGCAAGTTCGGTGAGGGCGACACGCAATGCCGTCTCTGGTTGGTCCGTCTCTCCGGGCGCCGCCGACCGCCCGTGCTCGCCCCACACGTACAGATTGAAGCCTTCGGCGGCAGAAGACGCGCTCAGCGTGACCGTAACAGTGCTGGTCGCTCCGCTCTCATGGTGCAATACGAGATGTGTGACGTCGGCTAGGCCGGCATCGGCGGTGACGTGGACGACCGGGCCGAGGCAGGCCCAGAGAAGCGAGATCGCGTGTGGCGCCAAGTCCCAGAGCCCACCTTTGTCTCGTCTCCATGGAGTGTTGAAGGGGCTGGACTCCAGCAGGGCCGACCCGAGCCAGACGGCGAACCCTCCTGCCCAGTGGCCTTGGCGCGTGACGTTCGCCAGCCACGTCCTGACGTCGTCCTGGAATCTCGCAGTGAAAAAGACGACGGACGCGACCCGAGCATCTTGAACCGCCTGTGCCAGCGCGTCGGCATCCGCTTCGGAGGTGGCTATGGGTTTCTCCAGCAGCAGGTGCTTACCGGCGTTGGCTGCCCGCACCGCGATCGCGCTCTGCACATCCGGTGGCACCGAGAGCGCGACCGCATCAATGTCGGCGAGGAATGCGTCGATGTCGGTGTGGGCCGTGACTTCGTACTTGGCTGCCAGCGCGCCGGCTGCTTCGTGGTTGCGGCCCCAGACCGCAGCGAAGTCGATGCCCTCGGTGGATGCGAGAGCGGGTGCGTGGGTGACACGCGCCCAGTGACCGGTGCCGACCAGGCCGAACCTCAGTGGTTGCCCGGGAGTCGTCATGCGTTACCCCTCTTCTGGAGGACCGAGACGTGCCAGGACCGTCGAGATCGGCGTTTCAAGCACAGTAGACCCGACCGCAGGTGGGGAGTGTCTGGGGCCAACCGAGTTAGCCGCCCGCCGGCGCAGGCCCGTCTAGGTTCCCTCGGCGACTGCAGGTGAGTCAGCCCCGAAGCCTTCGCCAACCGAGGGGATTCGTTCGGGGTCCCTCACGCCCGGTATCAGAATCACCAGCAGGCAGATGCCCCCGGAAACGGCACCGCTTGCCAGAAGTGCCGCCCGGGTCCCGATCGACGCCGCGACGGCACCTCCGGCCAGGATGCCCAGCGGGCCGAGCGAGAACGCGAACAGGTAGACGAGGGAAGATACGCGGCCGAGCATCTCTTTTGGCACGAGCTCTTGCATCATCGCCACCCACAGCACATCGCCGTAGAGGATGAGACCGATCTCCACAGCGCTCAGCCCGCCGACCACCCACACGTTGGGAGCAACGGCCATGCAAGCGATGGCGACACCGCCGACGGCGTACGCAATCCACAGCACGGTGACCCGCTTGCGTGGTGCGCCCAGGTGAGCGACGACGAGAGACGCGACCACGCCGGCAGCGCCACCGGCAGCGAACACCAGGCCCAGCGCGAGAGGGCCGCTGTGCAGCACGTGGCGCACGAGAAGTGGCAGGAGCACGCTGAGTGGCGCGATGCCGAAGAAATTCGCCAGTGCAGCTCCTGGAATCGAGACGGCGAGCCAGCGCCTCGTACGGACGTAGCGAAGCCCGTCGCGCGCGTCAGCGATGGGCGAGCGGCCGCTCGGTGAAGGCCGGCTGCGCGCCCGCATCGCGATGAGGCACCCGGATGAGACAGCAAAGCTAAAGGCATCGAACCCGAACGACCACGCCATCCCGATGGCCGCGACCACGATCCCGCCGACCGCAGGCCCGATCAGACCCTGAGTGAGCTGGTTGCTCGTCTGGCTCAGCGCGTTGCCTTGAACGAGGAGATCCGCAGGCAGCAGCTCGGGCAGGTATGCCATCGAAGCAGGGCCGAAGAACGCGTCGGCGGTCCCGAATATCGCCGACATGACGATCAGTTCCCAGAGCTGGAGCATCCCGTCGCCAACCAAGAGGGCGATGGCCGCCACCGCGAGGCCTCGGACTCCGTCGGAAGCCAGCATGGCAAGCCGCCTGGGGACACGGTCGACCACCACGCCGCCGACGAGCGCAAAGCATACCGAGGGAACCGCGCGAGCGGCGAAGACGAACGCGAGCCCAGTCGGGCTGTGATCGATCCGCAGACTCTCGAGGGCGAGGGCGATCGTGAAGATCCCGTCGCCGACCGATGAGACGCTCTGGCCTGACCAAAGGAGCGCAAAGTCACGCTCTCGGAGAGCCCGGAAGAGTCCTTTGCGTGCTCGTATCGCGCGCTCCTCCCCGGGTGGTCACCTCTTGGACTGGTCGACGGTCGCTCAACGGTCGCGCTCCTAGGCTACTGGAGACGTCCTCGCCAGTTGCCCCTTGTCCCGCATCGAGTCGAGAACGCGGCGTTTCACGACCCCACTCAAGTGCGAATAGGCTGATCGGAGCCCAGCGAGGAGGGCTGACGTGTCGTCATCGGGACCGGATCGCCAGGAGCCCATCGCCGCGGTGCTGGGAGCGCTGTCGATCGTGACCTGGAGGCTCATCAGCGCGCAAGTGTGGACCGATGTCGCTCTCGACGTCCTGGCGGCGCTCGGCGAAGCCATTTGCGCAGATCGGGTCCACCTATTCGAGAATTATCGCCGCGCCGACGGCCGGCTCATCGCGGTACTCGTGGCCGAGTGGTGCTCACCGGGCGTGGAGCCGGCGTTCCCAGGCGGCCCAGGTTCCGAGGTGGCCTACGGGGAGTCGGTTCTTCCTTTTGGCGAGGATCTCTCGGCCGCTGGGACGATGCATGGTGGTGCCTCGAGCTTCGATGAGCCTTCGAGACTCGCGTTGGAGCGCCTGGCGGTCCACTCCGCCGCCGCGACGACCGTCTGCTCAGCCGGGAGGTGGTGGGGCTTACTCGGCCTCCACTACTGCAAGCGGGATTCTCAATGGTCCGATCTTGATCGTGAGGCCTCCGGTGTGGTCGCGTCGGCGCTTGGCGCGGCCATTGCGTACCGTGCGCCTGAGCCTGCCTCAGAGCACTACCGGGAACTGGTCGAGGAGATCCCGGCGATCCTGTACATCGATGACTTGTCGCGCCAGTACTACTCGGAGTACGTGGGGCCGCAGATCGAGACGATCCTCGGTATCGCTCGACAGACGTGGTTGAGCGAGGACGATGCCTGGCGGCGCAACATGCATCCCGACGACTGGGCCGCCACGACGCACGAATACGACGAGTTCCTCTCGAGTGGCAGCAGTGGCCCCCTCGTGCAGGAGTACCGCATGATACGACCGGACGACGGCAGGGTCGTCTGGATTCGCGACGAGTGCACGGCGTTGATCCCGAAGCCGGGTGCCCCCGGGATCGTGAAGGGAGTCATGTACGACATCACCGAGCAGAAGGACCTTGAGAACCGGCTTCGTGACGCCGAAGCAAAGCGCCGGGCTCTCATCGAGCAGATCCCCGGTGTCGTGTACGTGCAGCCTCTCTCCGACAGTGGCGAAGAGCCGTTCGTCTCGCCAGCGGTCGAGTCCCTCCTGGGCTGCACCCGAGAGCAGTGGTTCGACGGGCATTGGTGGCTCGATCACCTCCATGAGGACGACCGGGATCGGGCGGTCGCAGCTCGCGGGGCGCTCGCGGCTGGCGGCGAGCCGGTGGAAATCGAGTACCGGATGCGGCTGAGTGGCGAGCGAGTGATCTGGATCGCTGAGGTGGCTCAGGTCCTCGTGCGTGACGGGCAGCCGTGGGTGTTGCAGGGCGTTCTCGGGGACATCACGAGGCGCAAGGAGGCGGAGGAGCAGATGACATTCCTCGCCTACCACGACACGCTCACAGGCTTACCCAATCGCCCGATGTTCGATGAGCATTTGGAGATGGCCATCGCGCGGGCCCGGCGACAGGGCAAAGCGGTCGCAGTGCTCTATGTCGACCTCGACGACTTGAAACGGACGAACGACTCGCTCGGCCACCGTGCCGGCGACGAGCTTCTCCGGGTGACTGCGAGCCGCTTGAGAGTCGCAGTCCGCGAAGCGGATCTCCTCGCTCGTCGGGGCGGCGACGAGTTCCTCGTCATGGTGCCGGACCTCGAGATCGGTCCTCTGGAGTCAGCGGGTAAGACGTCGACGGTTCCAACCTCGCCGGCGATCTCGGTCGCAGTCAGCATCGCGGAGCGCATCTGTGCCGCCATGCGCCTCCCGGTCGAGACCGCTGCAGGACCAGTGGAGTCCACTGCCAGCATCGGCATCAGTCTCTTCCCGATCGACGCAGAAGATCCTGCTGCACTGCTTCATCATGCTGACGAGGCGATGTACCGGAGCAAGCACATCGGCCGAGGAAAGTTCGCCGTCTATGGCGAGCCGTTGCCTTGAGCGACGGGACCGGGCTGATCGTTCCTCGAACGGTGTGACTCTCGGCTCGTACCTCCGACCGCGGCTTCAGTGTGATCTGGCTCGAGCCAGGCGGCGCTGACCTCGCGCGGATGTACGCGCGAATCGGCTACCGCAAAACGATCGCGCTGGCGGAGCGAGATGACAGCCACGGCCGCGCGGAGTGCGAAGGCAGTGGGGTTCTCGGCACCGTGTCACCGAAACTCTGCACTGTTCGAAGTTTCGGTGACACCGGCAACGCGCGGACCCACGCGACGGTCGATGCCTCCGCCCGACATCTTGCCTGCGGTTCGGGCAGTCTGTCTGGGTCGCAAACGCCAGCATTGGAGGAGCCAGTGGCCGCGTACGTCATCTATAACGCCGAAGTGTTCGATCCGGTGCTCTACGAGGAGTACAAGACCCAGGCGCAGGCGAGCATCGCAGCCGTGCACAGTCGGGACGCCTTGATGACCGGTAGTTCTCGTGTCACGGTCCGGGCCTGCCGTCGAGCGCGCGCCAGGCGGCGGCGCTATGCGGCGGCGCTATGCGTGCAACCTGGCGGTCAGCTCGATCTCGACGGCGATACCGAACGGCAGTTCCGCTAAGCCGACAGCGCTTCGCGAGTGACGTCCTGCATCACCGAACACCTCGACGAGCACATTCGAGCAGCCGTCGATGACAGCGGGCGTCTGGGTGAAGCCAGGCGCAACGTTGACCATTCCGAACACCGCGAGAAACCGTTTGATCCGGTCAAGATCCTCAAGTGCGTCCTGCAAAGTCGCGAGTATTGACAGCGCGGTCATCCTGGCGGCTTTCTGCCCCTCCTCCAACGAGAGACCGCCGCCGACCTTCCCGGTGATCATGACCTTGCCGTCGATCGGACCGTGGCCGCCGACGTAAACGATGCCGTCGTCGACCACGCACTGGAGGTAGTTACCCGCAGGAGCGGGTGGGGGGTGGCAACATGATTCCGAGCTTCTCAAGCCGCTGAGCGATCACACGGCAGCGTATATCTGCGGGCGCCGGCGGCCGCGTGCCGAGCGGTCGTCGTCGCCGCGATCCGGCGCGGGGCTAGCGCCAGCTTCGGCGCTTGTAATGCCCCTCGCGAACCCAGGCGAGCGCGCGGCGCACGTTAGGACGCCACAGCAGCCGGAGGTTCCGTGTCGCTCACACAACAGCCCTGATCCACCTCGAGATGGTCGAGGAGAGGCGGCGCGTCAACGTGGCAGGCCGCGCTCGGCTACAACGACCACAAGGCCACCGTCGTCGTTCCTTGCGGCAGCGCCGAAGAGGCACAACTCCGAGCCGTCCTCAACGACACGGCCACGACGTGCGGGCTCGACCGCCTCACCGTGGCGATCACCGGCGCCGTGCGCGGCAACGTGACCGTGGTCGAGGCAGACGGGACTACGACGAAACGGAACGCTCGGACGGCAGAAGCACACGAAGATCGTCTGCTACGCGGCCGGGATCATCTTCTTCGGGTCGAGAAATGGCAACGATGCTGTACGCGCCTGCACAGTCCCCTCCGGCATCTCGACGTCAAGAACCGTCCCCGGAGCAGCAAGCTCGATTGGCACCCACACGTAGCCGATGTTCTTGCCGAGCCGCGGTGACCATATCAGGTCCGTGACGTGGCCGACCTGACGGCTGGCGTGCCAAGCGGGCCAGAACTCCGAGATCTCGAACGGCAGAGGATCGCCTTCGACGGCGATCCCCACGAGCTTGCGGCGCACCCCCTGTGCCCGAATCTCGTCCAGCGCCGGCTTTCCGATGTAGTCGGCCTCCTGATCCTCCACGAGGCGCTCCATGCCGCTGATCTCAAGGGGGTTGTTCTCTATGGTCATGTCGGAGTTGTAGTTGAAGATTCCAGCCTCGATCCGGCGCGCCTCGCACGGCGCGATCGGGCGGATGCGATACCGTTCGCCGGCGGCCATGATGGACTCCCACATCTCGTCGCCGCGCTGCGGGTCGCGAAGGTATACCTCGTATCCCACCTCGCCGGTCCAGCCGGTCCGGCTCACGACCACCGGGATTCCGTTGATCTCCGTCTCCATGCAAAAGTAGTAGCGCAGCCCCATTGGGCCCTCTCCAAACAGATCGCGGACGAGCGCCTTGGCCTTCGGCCCCTGGATCTGGACCGGGTAGACGGCTGGCTCGCGGATCGTGACGTCCATTCCCGCGTTGACGGCGACGCCGCGGGCCCACAGCCCGGCATCGCTGTCCGCGAGGCACAGCCAGAAGGCATCCTCCGCGATCCGTAGCAGAACGGGGTCGTTGATGATCCCACCGTCCTCTGCGAGGATCGGGGCGTACTTTCCTTGACCAACTGCACAGCGGTGTAGATCGCGGCACGTGAGCATGTTGGTAAAGGCAAGGGCATCCGGCCCGGAGATCTCCACGACTCGCTCGACGCCAACGTCCCACAACGTCACGTGCTCGAGGAGATGCCAATACTCTTCGACGGGGTCCCCGTAGTAGCCGGGAAGGTAGGTGTGATTGTAGATGTCGAAGGCCGAACAACCGGCCCGGACTGTCGCCTCGAAATAGGGTGACTTTCGATACCAGGGACCGAAGTACAGGGTTGTCGAACCACCAGCAGGAGCCATCGGGACCTTCCCTCACTTTCCATCCGTCGCGGCGTTCGATGTGAATCATCGTTCAAGTTCTTGCCCAGAGCAACTGTGGGCGCCGCGGTCGCTTCCGACCGGTGACACGGTCGAGAACGACCTGGACGACGCCCGCTCGGTCGCCGTCGCAGCTCTGCGCTCACCGGTGGTCAAGCCAACTCCATGCCGCCAAAGGACGAGGTGTCTTCCGCCCTCGCGACATCCACCGGCTTGGGGCACGGCGTCGGGGAGCCGCCTGGTAGGACGGCACGTCTGGAGTCGGCGAGGAAGGCCGCACAACCTCTCTACAACAAAGCGGCCTGTCATTTCGACAACGCTGTGGAGGTAATGGGACGTTACCCCCGTTACACCTCCGGTGAGCTCGGGATCTTCGGACTGCCACGAGAGTGCATGGACTGAAACGCTGGATCGCAGGGCGCCGTCGTGTTGGCAAAAGGCGCGTAGCGCTTCCGAGCTGCAGCGCGCAGCGACGGCGGCTTCCGCCAATCGATCACGCCTATCCAAGGGCACGCAGCGCCGCAGCGACCACGCGCCCGGGCGTCGGCATGGCGAGATCCTCGAGGGCGTCGGCAGCGGGCAGAGGGACGTGCGATGTCGTCACTCGCACGATCGGCCCGTCGAGGTCGTAGAAGCACTCCTCGGCGACGATCGAGACGAGTTCGGCTCCCCATCCGCACAGCCTCGGATTCTCTTCCACCGTGACGAGGTGACCGGTGGCCACCACGGACTCGGCCACCGTCGTCACGTCGAGGGGGACGAGGCTGCGGAGGTCGATCACGGTCGCCTCGATGCCCTGGTGAGCGAGCTGCGTCGCCGCCTCGAGGGCTCGGGGGACCATGGCGGCGAGGGCGACGATGGTGACGTGCTCACCTTGGCGGCGGATTGCGGCCTTTCCGAGCTCGCCGACGAGCTCGCCATCGGGCACCTCTCCCTTCGAGGCGTACAGCGACTTCTGCTCGAAGAAGAGCACCGGGTCGGGGTCCCGCACCGAGGCGGCGAGGAGCGCGACGACATCGGCGGGCGTCGAGGGCGCGACGACCTTCAGTCCGGGCACGGCCATCGCCCAGTTCTCGACGCTCTGGGAATGCTGGGCGCCGAATCGGCTACCGCCGCCGTTCGCGGAGCGGATGACGAGAGGCACGTCGACCTGGCCTGCCGTCATGTACCGCGCCTTTGCGATCTGGTTGGCGACGATGTCCCAGCAGACAGCGAAGAAGTCGGAGAACATCACCTCGGCGATCGGCCGAAGGCCCGTCATCGCAGCCCCCATCGCCGCTCCGAGGATCGCCTGCTCGGAGATGGGCGTGTCCCGCACCCGTCTCGGCCCGAACTGGTCGAGAAGGCCGACCGTCGTCTTGAAGACGCCACCAGCCGCTCCGATGTCCTCGCCGAGAAGGATGACCGACTCGTCCCTCGCCATCTCCTGGGCGATGCCGCGGGCTACGGCATCGCGATACGTCAGTTCCGCCATGACGATCCTCCATCTGCGAAGACATGCATGTCGATCAGCTCGCCGGGCGGCGCCGCCCCTGCGGTGGCTTCAGCCACGGCCGCGTCGACGGCGGCCTTCGCCTCGTCCTCGATCTGCCCGATTTGTCCGGGGTCGACCCCGCCGGCGAGCAGCTTGGCCCGGTAGGTCACGACGGGGTCCCGCTCGAGCCAGGCGGCGACTTCCTCGTCCGGCCGGTACTTGCCCGGGTCCGCCCGGGAGTGGCCGCCGTGGCGGTACGTGGTCGCCTCGATCAGGCTCGGCCCGCTCCCAGCTCGCGCTCGCAAAAGCGCCTCGGTGGCCACGGCGTAGACGGCGTCGGCGTCGTTGCCGTCGACCACCAGCGGCTCGAGGCCATAGGCGGCGGCCCGGTCAGCCGCCGGACGCGGCACCGCCGTGACGGCGCCGATGGGTGTGTATTCCATGTACTGGTTGTTCTCACAGACGAACACGACGGGGAGCTTCCAGACGGCCGCAAGGTTGAGTGCCTCGTGGAAGGCGCCGATGTTGGTGGTGCCGTCACCGAAGAAACACACGGCCACCTGGCCGCTCGACCGGTACGAAGCCGAGAGGGCCGCCCCTACGGCGATCGGCAGGTGGGCGCCAACGATGGCGTAAGAGCCCATCATGTGGTGTGCCACGCTCGTGAGGTGCATCGAGCCGCCCTTGCCCCGCATGAGGCCGTTGTCCCGCCCGAGCAGCTCGGCCATGACGGGTCCCATGGGCACGCCGCGCGCAAGGGTGTGGGCGTGGCCCCGGTAGGTGGCGAACGTCCAGTCGTCTTCCGCCATCGCCGCGCCGAAGGCGGCGGCAATGGCCTCCTGACCGAGGGAGAGGTGGCTCGTGCCCTTTACGAGGCCCTGCAAGAACATGTCGTAGGCGCGCTTCTCAAAAAGACGCATGTCGGTCATCAGCCGGAACATGGCGAGGCGGATCTCTGTCTCGGGCATGTCGGGCATTAGTACGCGTTCGCCACGAAGAGCTCTTCGGCAGGAAAGAGCGTGAGCACTCGGGGTCCGTCTCTTGTCACGACGATCTCTTCCTCGATGCGAGCGGCCGAGTACCCGTCGGTCGCAGGACAGTACGTCTCGACGGCGAAGACCATGCCTTCTTTGAGCTCGATCGGGTGCTCGAGGGAGTTGAGCCGACTCACGATCGGCCGCTCGTGCAGCGCGAGGCCGAGCCCGTGGCCGAACTGAAGGCCGAAGGCGTCCATCTCGCTCTCGAAGCCGAACTCCTCGGCTCGCGGCCACGCCCGCGCGATGGTATCGGTGGCGACTCCGGGCTTCACTAGGGCGATGGCTGAGTCGATCCACTCTCGCGCCTTCGTGTACGCGTCCCGCTGCGAGCTCGTCGCCCGGCCGACGCTGAACGTGCGGTAGTAGCAGGTTCGGTAGCCGTTGTAGGCCTGGATGATGTCGAAGAACGCCTGGTCGCCAGGCCGGATGAGGCGATCGGAGAAGACGTGCGGATGCGGGTTGCAGCGCTCTCCGGACACCGCGTTGATGGCCTCGACATCGTCCGAGCCGGCGTCGTAAAGGAACTTGTTCACCTCGGCCACGATCTCGTTCTCGCGGATTCCCGGCCGTAGGATCTCTGAGATGCGCTGGTAGGCGCCGTCAACCATCGCGGCCGACATCGACAGGAGCGTGATCTCGTCGGCGGACTTGATCTCGCGGGCGTCGAGCATCGTCTGCTGCCCGTCGCGCACGTCGATCCCCGCCGCCTGCAGGGCGAAGACCATGGGCAACTCGGCGATGTCGACACCGAGCGGCATGTCCGCCACGCCGGCTTCAGCGAGGAGACGGCGGATCTCGGCGGCGGCCGAGTCGACGAGCCCGGCGTCCGGCGCCACGGACCCGCGCAAACCGAGCATGCCAGCGTGAACGTTGGCGGGATCGAGCCAGGGCGAGTGGAGCCGGTGGTGCTTCGCAGCGGAGCCGAAGTCCCAGATCATGGGCTCGCCGCCACGGGTGAGCAAGGCGTAGCGGCAGACTTTGTCGCGTGCCCACTCGCCGATGTGCGTAGCGGTGAGGTAGCGGATGTTGTTCATGTCGAAGCAGAGAACCGCCCCGAGCTCAGAGTGCTCGAGCGCCTGGCGGGCGCGCTCCAGTCGGTAGCGGTTGAGGCGGGCGAAGTCGACCCTCTCCTCAAAGTCGACCGCCATGCGCCCCGGCGCCGGGACCAGCTGTCCGGTAATTGTCGTCACTGCGCCGACCTCCTCATTTCCGCCCGGCCACCGGCTCGGGATTCGTTTCCGCTCGGCGGACCGCTCTGCTCATAACCCGAGCCGACCCGACACGGCGCCTCCGAGGTACAGCTCCTCTATCTCCGGGTGCTCGAGGACCTCGCGGCCGGTGCCCGTGAGGCGCACCGTGCCGCTCTCGAGCACGACACCGTAGGTGCTGAGCTTGAGGGCCGCCCGAGCGTTCTGCTCCACGAGCAGGACGGTCCGGCCGGCATCGTTCATGGCCTTCACGGTCTCAAAGACCTGCCGGAGAGTCTTTGGGTCGAGGCCCATCGACGGCTCGTCGAGCACCACGAGCGTCGGGTCGAGCATGAGGCTGCGAGCGAACTCGACGAGGCGTTGCTGCCCGCCGGACAGGCTCCCGGCCTTCTCGTTGGCGCGTTCCGCGACGATAGGGAACTGCTCCTCGATAGCCGCGAGGCGCGCCTGCACGAGACCTTTGTCCCGGATGGTGAACGCGCCCATGGCCACGTTCTCCCGAACGGTCATGTCCCGGAACAGGCTGTGATTCTGAGGCACGAGGACGAGACCGGCACCGAGGATCTCGCGGGGCGAGAGACCGACGAGCGAGGTCCCCCCGAACACGATTTGGCCGGCCCTCGGGCGGAGCAGGCCGCTCAAGGTGGCGAGCAACGTCGACTTGCCGGCGCCGTTCGGACCGACGATGCAGGTGATCGAGCCTTTGATCACCTCGAAAGTCACGCCCTGGAGCACGTCCCCGCCGCCGTAACCGGCGATGACCCCCGACACTTCAAGCAGGCGCTCTGCGGGCATCGTCGGCCCGGTCGCCGGCGTCGCGGTCGGCGCTGCGGTCATGACCCGCTCGCTTGGCCGCCGGGGCCTTCGTCGCCAAGTCCTTCGTCGTCGCCGAATCCACCGAGGTAGGCGTCGAGCACCCGGGGATCCTTCCGGATGACGTCGGGCTCGCCCGAGACGAGGGCGCTGCCGTGGTGCATCACCGTCACCTTGTGGCACAACCCCATCACGAACTCCATGTTGTGCTCAACGACGAGAAACGTCTTTCCTTCCGCGTTGAGCGCCCGGATCCGCTCGGCGAGGGTGTTGATGAGTGACGGGTTGATCCCGCCGGCCGGTTCGTCGAGAAGGAGGAAATCGGGGTCTGCCATCAGCACGTACGCGAGCTCGAGCAGCTTTCGCTGCCCGTAGGAGAGTGTGGCGGCGGGCTCGTTCGCCAACCGGGCGATGTCGACGAACTCGAGCAGATCCATCGCGCGCGCCCGCTCGCCGTGCGAGCCCGCCTTGCGGAACGCCCTCCGTGCCCAGGACGCCTCGTGCTGGCTCGCCACGAGCATGTTGTCCATCACGCTCAGCCGGCCGAAGACGCGTGTCAGCTGGAAGGTTCGGCCGATCCCGAGCTTGAAGATGGCCTCCGGCGTCATGTTGGTGATCGATCGGCCGGCAAGGCGGATCTCGCCCTCGCGGATGCGCTCGTAGCCCGTGATCACGTTGAACAGCGTCGTCTTGCCGGAGCCGTTCGGCCCGATCAGCCCTGAGATCGTGCCCTGCTCCACCTCGAGGCGGCACTCGCTCAAGGCGTGGATCCCGCCGAAGTGCTTCGAGACACCCGTCGCCTCGAGCAGCGCCGTCATCGCACCTTCCTAGAGGCTATGGCCAGCCCGCCGCGGCCGCTTTCGGCCGACGCGACCGAGTCGACGCTCGGGCTCGGCGCCTGGCGACGTGCTCGGTGACGCGCGATGAAGTCAGTCGTCGTGGGGATGACGCCACGGGGAAGTAATAGGAGCACGGCGAGGAAGAGGCCACCGTAGATCACGAGATAGAGGTCCCCGTTGGAGAACTGAAAGGTGAAGTACTGCTGGAGTGACTCGAGCACGAGCGCTCCCAACAGGGGCCCTGCGATCGTGCCGATGCCACCAAAGAGGGTCATGAGCGCGACCGAGAGGTCGAAAAGCGGGTTGAAGGCGAACTGGGGGAAGATCTGGCCGAGGAAGTATGCGTACACAGCGCCGGCCATGCCGACGGGCAGGGACGAGAGGACGAAGGCGACGAGCTTCGCCTTTCCGGCAGGGACGCCGAGCCCGCGGGCGCGGTCCTCGTCCTCCCGGATGGCGAGGAGCTGGAGGCCCAGCACCGAGCGGCGCAGGAAGTACGAGACAGCGGCGGCGAACCCGACGATTCCGAGGCTCACGTAATAGAACGGGTTGTTGAACGTCCAGGCTGACCAGTTAGGCGTCGGCACCTGGATGCCCGAGGACCCCTGCGTGATGCCCAGGTTGAAGGCGAGCTGCTGGAAGATGAAGAAGACGGCGATCGTGATCACGACGAAGGTGTGGCGCCGAGTCCGGAGCGCGATCAGCCCGAAGGGCACGGCGACCACCATGGCGCCCACGCCGGCGACCGGCACGAGGGCGAACAGCGACGAGCCGGCTGACATGTTGAGGTGGGTCGTCATGATGGCGAACACGTACGCGCCGGTCCCGAAGAAGGCGGCATGACCGAGGGCGATGTAGCCGGTATAGCCAGAGAAGGCGTTCCAGGCGGTTGCCGAGGCCATGAACAACAGGGTGAAGACCGCGATCGAGGTCACGGTGGGATTGGTGAACACGAGGGGGAACACGGCGAGGACGGCTATGGCTGCCGCCAGGCCCGCTGTTTTCAGGTTGCGGGTGCTGACCGAGTGGGACACCCGTATCACTGCGCGCGAGCCGAGGATCTGCCGAAGAGCCCGGTCGGCCGGATGGAGAGGACGACGACGAGGGCGCCGAAGAACACGAAGGGTGCCCAGACCGGTGACCAGACGACCGCGACGATGTCTTCAAGGACGAGCATGAACACCGCCGCGCCCAGCGCGCCGCCGATGCTCCCGAGGCCTCCGAGGATGACGATCGTGAGCAGCCTCGAGATGAGGTCGTAGCCGGTGTTCGGGTTGAAGGAGTTGGTGGCCCCGAAAACCATGCCGCCGGCGGCAGTCACGGCCACGCCGATGCCGAACGTGATGGTCGCCACCCGGTCGACGTTCACGCCGACGAGGCGGGCGGCGGATCGGTCCTGCAGGGACGCCCGCACGCTCGCTCCGAAGCGTGTCCGGTACAGCATCAAATAGATCGCCCCGAGCAGGACCGCGGCGAGGATGAAGCCGAACACGTAGATGTAGGCCAGGTAGAAGCCGAACACGTGGTACGAGCGCGTCACGTACCACGCGTTCAGCTGCACGTAGTTGTCGCTGAATACGAGCCCGAGGACCCCCTCGATCATGATCGCGACCGCGTAGGTGGCGAGGATCGACATCGCCGTGCGTTCGCGAGTGCCGAGCCGGCTGATGAATACCCATTGGACAACCACGCCGATGAGAAACATGGCCGGGATCGTCACCAGGAGCCCGACGAACAGGTCGATCCCAAGGTGCACGGAGAGCACATAGCTCAGGTACGCGCCGAGGACGACAAAGATCCCTTGAGCCACGTTGATGATGTCCATGACGCCGAAGATCAGCGTGAGCCCCGCCGCCATCAACGCGTAGACGCCACCCGTCAGTACCCCGTCGACGATGGCCTGGATCATCGGCGCGCGACCAGTCTCATGTGATGGCTCAGCCTCCCCACGTCAACTTCGGGAACTCGATCTTGGCCGAGCCAGGGTCCCCTACTGGGAGAACTTGGACGAACTTTCCCTTCTGCCACTGGAAGGCGAAGATCGTGGCCGAGGTGTTCTCGCCGAGTGAATCGAAGTGGACGGGACCCTGCACGCTCGAGAGCGTCACTCCGGAGTGGAGGTAGGCGATGATCTTGGCTTGGTTGAAGCCGTGCGTCGCTATGACCGCCTGGGTGGCAACTTGCCCGACGGAGAACGCCTCGGCGACGTCAGCGTTGACGCCCGAGGCGCTGCCCCCGTACTTCGCCACGTAGGCCGCCACCATCGTCTTGCTGCCGGGGTTGTTGGCACCCGGGTACCAGGCGTTCGGGACCATCACGCCCTCAGTGTTGCTTGCGCCGACGGCGTTGACGAACGCGGTCCCTTGGTCTGGTCCGGCCGTGGCGATGAACGCCTTCGGGTTGTAGTGCTGCTGGGCGAACGCCTTGATGAATGCGGAGACGGTCGGGACGTCGACCGACCCGAGCAGGACGATCTGCGCCTTCGAGGCCGCGACGGCGTCGGCGATCGGCGTGAAGTCCGTCACCTCTGACGGGAAGACCTTGGAGTAGACGGTGCGGACACCGGCGGCCTCCAGGATCTTCTGCGCGACCGGCAGCTGCGGCTCGGTGAACGGGTCGTTGCTCGTCGGGTAGGCGGCGGTCGTCGGCCGCTCGCTGGCTGGGAGCGAGGCGATCCATTTCGCGAAGGGGATGAGGGCGTTGGCCACGGGAGCGCTCACGTCGAAGATGCTGTGCAAGCCCTGGGCGAAGGCGAGGGGTGCTCCGCCGGCACCCTCGAGCATCGCGTAGCCATAGCGGTTTGTGATCTTCGAAGCCGGAACCGTGAGCAGCGTCGAGAACGGCCCGAACACGAGGTTCACGTGGTTGACGGTGATCAGCTTCGTGTAGTTCGTCGCCACCTGGGCTGGGTCGCTCGCGTCCGAGACGACGTCGAGCTTGATCTGGTGCCCGAGCAGACCTCCGTGGGCGTTCTGGTAGGCCGCCCAGAGCTCGTAGCCGCGTTCGAACGCTTGGCCATCGGCCGAGAAGTCCCCCGAGAGCGAGAGCGACGCTCCGATCACGATCGGCGAGTTCGCGGGTGGTGTGGTCGTGCCCCCGCTCCCGCTGCTCGAGCCGCAGGCTGCCAGCGCGAAGGCCCCAGCACTGAAGAGAATCGTCACCCTCGCGGCGTGGCGATGGGGCCGACCCCTCTTAAAGGCGCCCCGCTTGCCCCTGATGCTCGTCCAGGATGTCACGTCATGTCCCCCTTCTGTTGCGGCGAGCCGGTGAGCCGTCGCAAATGGATGTGGTGAAATGCAAAGGTCGCGAGCGGGTCATGGGCCCGCCAGCCCGTCACCGACTGATGCGTGCTCGCTTTTCAAGTCGATACCAGCAGGTGCCGCCTCGAGCGCGATGAGGGCGGCAAAGTCCTCGTCTCCGTAGCCGGCGCCGACGAGCGAGGCGATGATCTGAGCCACGAGAGCGGCCACGGGCATCGGGACCTCGAGATCGCGGGCGGCCCTCAGGCCGAGGTCGAAGTCCTTCCTCAGGAGCTTCGCCGTGAACGTGGGGTGGAAGTCAAGGTTGACGAGCGCAGGCGTCTTGTACGACGTGAACGTCGACCCGAGCACACTGTGGTTCATGTAGCCGAGGAAGTCCGCTCGTGCCACCCCACCCTTCTCGGCCAGCAGCGTCGACTCGACGAGGGCCTGGATCACCACGCCGAGGAACAGGTTGTGGCACAGCTTGACGAACCGGGCCAGCTCGCCGCTCCCGACAAAAGTCGCGCCGGCGCCGATCGCCTCGAGGTAGTGCCGCACCTCCTCGAAGGCGCTCCGCGAGCCGGAGACGGCGAACGTCAGCCTCCCGGCTGCCGCCACACGCGGGTTCCCGCTGACGGGCGCCGCCAGTAGCTCGCACCCGCGGGCCACCGCCTTCGCTCGGCACTCGGCGGATGCCTCCGGTGAGACCGTGGAAGCGTCGACGATGATCCGAGGGACTTGGTCGCCGGTGAGAAGGCCGCCCTCGCCGAGCGTCACATGGAGCAGGTCGTCGGACGAGGCGACCGTTGTGAACACGACGTCGAGGGCTGCGAGATCGGAGATCGACTGCGACACAGTCGCCCCGGCGGCCACGAGCGGCGCCAGCTTCGCCGGCGTGCGGTTGTATGCAGTGACCGGGTGGCCCGCTGCGAGGAGGCGAGTCGCCATGGCGGCGCCCATGCGGCCCGTGCCCAGCCACCCGACAGGGGACGGAAGGGTCTGCTCGGTCACGCCTGGGCAACAATCGATTGCATAGGACGCAGTATTCACTGCGCGCTCCGTTGTTGTCAACCGATTGCCGGTCGCCCATGAGAACGCTGGGGTCACCCTCCCCACGGCCTCATCCGCCGGAGAAGCTCGGCGTGGAGAGCATCGCCGCTGAACGCCGGAACGTTGCCTCTGGCAGCAATCGTATGCAAAAGTGACCGCCATGACGGACCAGAGGTTGGACGAGGCCGTGGGTCACTGGTCGGCGCGTTTCCTAGCGAATGGCGTCGACCCGAACGACTACTCGCGAATCACCTCGTCGATCACGGAGTGGGCCGAGTGGCGCGAGGCGTGGGAGCAGGCCGCTGCGGTGCACGAGGGGCTCGGACGCGAAGCGCTGCGGGCGTCGAGGTGGCGCTCGGCCGGTACGCACCTCTCGCAGGCTGCCGTCTACTACCACTTCGCCAAGTTCTTCTGGGTTCACGACGTGCAGGAGATGCGGTCCACCCATGCACGGGCAGTGGCGTGCTTCATGGACTCCCTGGAGCACCTGAGCCCGCCGGGCAAGCGAGTGGAGATCCCGTTCGAGTCCGGCACCATCGTGGGGGTGCTTCGCCTGCCGCCTGGCGAGGGACCACACCCGGTCGTGATCCTCGTGCCGGGACTCGACTCGGCCAAGGAGGAGCTACGCCCGACCGAGCAACTGTTCTGCGACCGGGGCCTGGCCACGTTCGTGGTCGACGGTCCCGGCCAGGGTGAGGCGGAGTACGACCTCCCGATCAGACCCGACTGGGAGGTGCCTGGAGCCGCCATCATCGACGCCCTCGCGGCCATCGCCGAAGTCGACTCTGCCCGGATCGGGATCTGGGGCGTGAGTCTCGGCGGGTACTACGCTCCGCGAGCGGCGAGTGGCGAGGAGCGGATCCGGGCGTGCATCTCAATGTCCGGGCCGTTCACGTTCGGCAAGGAATGGGACCAGCTGCCTCAGCTCACCCGGGACGCATTCCGCGTGCGCTCGTTTTCGGCGACCGACGCGGAGGCGCAGCGAAAGGCGCTCGAGCTCAGCCTCGAAGGTCGGGCAGACCGGATCGCCATCCCTCTCCAGATCGTCGCTGGCCGCCTCGACCGCATCATTCCCTCGTACCACGCCGAGCTGATAGCCAACGCCGTGAGCGGACCAGTGGAGATGCTCATGTTCGAAGACGGTGGACACAACTGCACCAACATCAACTACCGGCACCGACTGCTCAGCGCCGACTGGATGGCCCGCCAACTGCAGGCGTGAGGCGGATCTCCGGCTCAGATCCGCGCCCCCGGCCGGCCAGAAGCGGAGGACCGCTTGCCGTTCACACTGGGGCCCGCGACGTCGAGCCTCGTACGACCAGCTCCG